>DASPMH010000087.1:0-6009 GCA_035627175.1 Terriglobales bacterium
TAGCGATGCAGCGACACTACGATCTCAACATCGAGGTGCGGCCGGTGTATCCGCTGGCGGTGCGGGTGCCGGACTTCTTCGAGAAGGCGCATCCGCTCTGGGCACCGTACCTGATGCGCGACACCTATCGCATCGCCGAGATGCACGGCATTCCGTACCGCTGGCCCAACCCCGACCCAATCGTGCAGGACTTCGCCACCCGCGCGATTGCGGCGGAGCAGCCGTACATCCATCGCCTGACCCGCCTCGGCGTCGCGGCGGTCGAGCAGGGCAGGGGGCTGCCGTTCATCGCGGCGGTAAGCGAGCTGATCTGGGGCGGCGTCGACGACTGGCACCTCGGCGACCACCTCGCCCGTGCCACCGCCGCCGCGGGCTTGTCGTTGCGCGAGCTCGATGCCGCTATCGCCAAGGATCCGGAGCATCACGAGGCAGTGATTCAGGACAACCAACGCGCTCATCACGACGCCGGACATTGGGGCGTGCCGACGATGGTCTTCGAAGGCGAGCCCTTCTTCGGCCAGGATCGCCTCGACGTCTTGGAATGGCGCATGAAGCAGCGCGGGCTCCAGCCGCGCGAGGAGAGATGATGGCTGTCAAAGCGATCCCCGAAGGTTACGAGTCGGCAGTCCCGTATCTGTCGTGCCGCGACGCCAACGCCGCGATCGACTTCTACCGCCGGGCTTTCAATGCGACCGAGCGGATGCGTATGCCCCAGCCCGACGGCCGCGTCGGTCATGCCGAGCTTGAGATCGGCAGCGCCCGCATCATGTTGGCGGACGAGTATCCGGAGATGGGCTTCCTCGGCCCGCAGTCCCTCGGAGGCACGCCGGTCGGCATTCACATCTATGTCGAGGACGTCGATGCGCTGGTGGCGCAGGCGGAGAAGGCGGGCGCGAAGGTCATTCGGCCGCCGGCAGATCAGTTCTACGGCGACCGCAACGCGACGCTCGAAGATCCCTACGGGCACCGCTGGTTCTTCGCCACCCACAAGGAAGATCTCACTCCCGAGCAGATGAAAGAACGCGAGCCGAAATCTTGAGTGTGACCCCCCTTTCCCAAAGGGCTGACGCCTCCCGCCGGCGGAAGGCGTCAGCGCCGCAGTCGCGGGGGGATTAGATCAACCGCGAGCCGCGGCCACCACCAGCATCGCCGCCCGCCGTTTGCCGGCATGCAGCTGGCGCCACTCCTCGACCGCAAAGCGCGCCGCCGTCAACTGCTGCTCGAACTCTTCGCGGTAGGTGACCCGACCGAAATCGATGGTGGTCACCAGCCGCAGCAGCGGCTTGATGATTTCCATTCCTGGAGCGCGCTGCTGCTCGAAGGTCTGGGTGAAGTAGACAGGCGCGCCCGGCTTCAGCAGCGTCCGCACATGGCGCAAGGCGCCGGCGGGATCCGGCAACAGCATGAAGCTGGCGCTGAAGTAGGCGGCATCGTACGGGCCGCCGCGATGGTCGTAGATCGATTCGAGCCGCGGCTCGATGCGCTCGGCCAAGCCGAGCGCGGCGATGTGGCGCCGGGCCCGTTCGATGTAGGCGGCATCGATGTCGACGCCGACGACGTGAACGTCGCGGGCGCGCAGCGGCGCGGTGTTCGCCAGCAACGCCGCCGCCGTACCGATGCCGACATCGAGCAGGCGTGAGCCCGGTGCCAGCTGCTCCAGCACCGCCGCGTACCATCCTGCCGTCATCGGCACGATGGCGCGGTCATAGACGAAAGCACGCCAACGGCGAGTCAGATCCACCACCAGCCCATACCCCCTCGCCTCCAAAAAGGGGATAACCCCGATTGGGGGGGGTATTCCCTTTTTGGAAAAGAGCGGGTTTCTCGCTAGCTTGCCGTCGATGGCTGAAGAGATCGTCGATGTATTGATCGTCGGGGCGGGCGCTTCCGGGGCCGCCATTGCGTGGAGCCTGGCCGACACCCGCATGAACATCCTCTGTCTCGAACAGGGCGATTGGATCGACCCGGCGAGCTATCCCGGCATGAGCCTCGACTGGGAGATGGGGCAGTTCGGCGAATGGGCCTTCAGTCCCAACACCCGCAAGCGTCGGGAAGATTATCCGGTCAACGACAGCGGCTCGCCGATCGCCGCTTCGATGTTCAACGCCGTTGGCGGCAGCACCATCCTCTACGCCGCCCACTTTCCGCGCTTTCACCCTTCCGACTTCCGCGTCCGCTCGCTCGACGGCGTCGCCGACGATTGGCCGCTCGATTACGCCCGGCTCGCCCCCTATTACGACGTCAATGCCCGCATGATGGGCGTATCCGGCCTCGCCGGCGACCCGGCCTATCCGCCCAAAGAGGTGCCGCTGCCGCCGCTGCCGCTCGGCAAGCTCGGTGCAACGTTGGCGCAGGGTTTCAATCGCCTCGGCTGGCACTGGTGGCCGTCGGACAGCGCCATCACTTCGCAAGACTACGAAGGCCGGCCCGCCTGCATCAACGCCGGCACCTGTCTCACCGGCTGCTCCCACGGAGCCAAAGGCAGCACCGACATCACCTACTGGCCGGAAGCCGTCCGCCGCGGCGTGCGTCTGCGGACACGCTGCCGTGTCCGCGAGATCACCGTCGCCGCAAGCGGCATGGCCGACGGGGTGATTTACTACGACGGCGAAGGCCGCGAGTGCCGGCAAAAGGCGCACATGGTGATCGTCGCTTGCAACGGCATCGGCACGCCGCGACTGCTGCTCAACTCCCGCTCGAGGCTGTTTCCCGACGGCATCGCCAACCGCAGCGGGCTCGTCGGCAAGAACTTGATGTTCCATCCCTACGCGATGGTCACCGGCATCTTCGATGAACCGCTCGAGGGGTACAAGGGCGCGACCGGTTGCTGCATCATGAGTCAAGAGTTCTACGAGACCGAGCTCAGCCGCGGCTTCGTCCGCGGCTACTCCTTCGAGATCCTGCGCGGCTTCGGTCCGACGTCGACAGCGCTGTGGGGCATGGGCGCCGGCAAGGTGCGCTGGGGCCTCGATCATCACCGTGATTACGCCGAGCTCTTCGATCGCACCGCCGGCATGGTGATCATCCATGAAGATCTGCCCGAGGAGCACAACAGCGTCACGCTCGACACCGACTTGGCTGATGGCAACGGCATCCCCGCGCCGAAGCTGACCTACCGCCTGAGTGACAACAGCAACGCGATGATGGCTCACAGCGTCGCCCGGGCGAAGGAAGTACTCGCCGCGGCCGGCGCCAAGGACACGGTCGCCGAGGCGCCGCTGCCGTTCGCCGGTTGGCATCTGATGGGTACGGCGCGCATGGGTTTGGATCCGAAAATCTCGGTGGTCAACGAGTGGGGCCGCTGCCACGATGTTCGCAACCTGTTCATCGTCGACGGCAGCATCTTCGTCACCTCGGCGGCGGTAAATCCGACCAACACCATTCAAGCGCTGGCGCTCTACGTCGGCGATCAGATCAAAGCGAACCTGGCAACCCTATTCGACTAAAGCCCTTGCTTGCCGCGGCCTGCCGGCCGCAGCTACAGGAGCCATGATGTTGACGACCGAACAGCTGGATCTTCTCGCCGCGGCGCTAGACGAGGTCATCCCGCCGAATCCATCGCTGGGCTTGGCCGGTGCCGGTTCGCTCGGTATGGCCGAACACATTGCCGGCGTGCTCGCTCGCACCCCGGAGCTCGTAGCGGTCGTCAGCAGCGGTCTCGATGCTCTGTCCGCGGCGGCGCGCCAGCGCGGCGCCGCCCATTTCGGCGCGCTCCCGGCCGACCTGCGCCGCCAGCTGGTCGGCGAGCAGGGCTTTCTCTTCCTGCTGATGTTCATCGGCTACGCCGGCTACTACCAACATCCGCTGGTGCTCACCGCCCTCGGCCTGGAAGCGCGTCCCCCGCATCCGCAGGGCCACAGCTTGCCGCCCAACGACGCAAGCTTGCTCGACCCGGTGCGGCAGCGCGGCAGAATGTATCGGGAGACGTGAGACCTTGGGGGCGCACACCTATAGGCGTACGGGGATGCCGATCTCTTCCAGGCGCTGGTGCGCCAGAGTGAGCTCGTCGGTGTCGCTGGGGTGGAAGTCGCGGCGGAAGTAGTCGAGGGCGCCGTCGCGGAGCTTGGCGCGGCTGCGGCCCTGATCGCGGTCGATCATGCGCTGCTCGTGCTCGCGGGCGACCTGGCGGGGGATGCGATCTTGGCGCAGCAGCATGCGGCAGCCGGCGATCGCCCAGCCGAAGAGTACGATCGAAGCGACGGCGAAGCCGGCGACACGCAGTAGGTAGCTCGGATGGGTGGCCTTGAGCACGTCGAAGGCGACCGACTTGTGCTCGATCTCTTCGGTGGCATGCCACAGCAGCAGGTTGCGCATCGTCGGATGGACGTCGCCGAGAAGCTCGCGGTCCTCGATGACGTTGGCGCCGAAGATCGCGGTGTAGTGCTCGGCGCCGGCGGTGATCGACAGCCGTAGTGGCGCCGGCATCCAGCGATTGCTCAGCTGGCAGAACTTACGAAAGCGACGCAGGAAGGTGTCGATCTGGTACCCCTGCTCGCGCAGCACGTCGAAGTACTTTTCGTGCTGATTGGCGTGCTGGCCTTCCTGCCCGGCGAAGCCCTTGGCTTGCTCGCGCAGCACCGGGTCGGTGATCCGATCGAGTCGATCGTGCACGGCCTTGACGAAGAACCGCTCGCCGTCCGGAAAGAGCATGTTCAAGCCGTTGAAGAAGTGGGTGGCGACGAAGTTTCCTTTGAACCAAAAGCGCGGGATCGGTTGGGCGAAATCGAGGCTCGGCTTGCGCACCGGAATGGCGTGGGCGGATCGAACAGCGGTCTGGTTCATCGGCATCTCCTCATCACGAACCATCGCAACATGGGACGCAGGTAGCCCGCGCGCAAGTCCGCTACGCCGGACATCGGCTCGAACGGTCAAAAGCCGCACCTGAGCGGTCACCTGGCTCCACAGCTGCACCACTGCTGCCCAGGCCTTTCCCGCGCCGGCACACGCGGCTACACCTTTGCCCATGCCGCGGCTGCACGAGATCGTCTTCGAGGCCGACACGGCGCAAGGCAAGGCCTTCGATCTGGTGGTGATGTCGAGCATCGTGCTCAGCGTGCTGGCGGTGATGTTCGAGAGCGTCGCCAGCGTCCGCGCCGAGTACGGCCCGCAACTGCGCGCCACCGAATGGGCCTTCACCGCACTATTCACTATCGAGTATCTGCTGCGGCTGGCGGCGGTGCGGCGGCCGCTCGGCTACGCCACCAGCTTCTTCGGCATCGTCGATCTGCTCGCGCTGCTGCCGACCTATCTCAGTCTGATGATCCCCGGCACCCAGTCGCTGCTGGTGATCCGCACTTTGCGGCTGTTGCGGATCTTTCGCGTCTTCAAGCTCGGCCGCTACGTCGGCGAGGCCGACGTGCTCGCCACCGCGCTGCGGGCGAGCCGGCCGAAGATCATTGTCTTTCTCTGGTCGGTGCTGACCATCGTCGTCGTCATCGGCGCGGTGATGTATCTGATCGAAGGCGAGGAGAACGGCTTCACCAGCGTGCCGGTATCGGTCTACTGGGCGGTGGTGACGATGACCACCGTCGGCTACGGCGACATCGCCCCGCGTACCGCCGTCGGTCAGATTCTCGCCTCGGCCTTGATGATCGTCGGCTACGGCATCATCGCCATCCCGACCGGCATCGTCTCGGTAGAGCTCGCCAACGCCAATCGCGCCGTCAGTACCCAGGTCTGCCCATCCTGCAGCAACGGCGACAACGACATCGACGCGCGTTACTGCAAGCGCTGCGGCGCGTCGCTCTGAGAGCTGCACCAGCGCGGTCTCGAGGCTTACGCCGGGGGGTTATGGGGAGGTTACGGGGCGCTGAGAAACTCCGCGAGCTGATCGCGAAAGCGGTCGTTGATCGACAGGTAAGTGTGATCCGCGCCGACACCGCGCCACAGCTCGACGGTGCGGTCGCCGTCGCAGCCGGTGGCGCGCAGGACCTCGGTCTCCGCCGGGTCGCCGTCGATGTTGATGCGCTGGTGATGATCTCTTCTGTCGATCAACTCGAGCTCACCGTC
>DASPMH010000088.1:0-12885 GCA_035627175.1 Terriglobales bacterium
CCTTACACCGAGAGCGACGTCAAGGAGGTGGCCCGCGCGCTGACCGGTTGGCGCGATGAGACCAACAACGAGAACAACTCCGATCCGGACTACCCCGGCTTTCGCTACGACAACAACCGCCACGACTACCTTGGACCGAAGATGGTCCTCGGGCAGGTCGTCCATTCACCCGGCGACGGTGAGCTCGAGGGCTTCCAGGTGATCGCCGTCGCGGTGGAGCACCCCAGCACCGCGCCGTTCATCTGCGGCAAGCTGGTGCGCCGCCTGGTCGGCGACGATCCGCCGTTCGTTCTCGTCGATCAGTGCGCCCAGGCGTTTGTCGCGGCGCACTCCGCTCCTGACCAACTGCGCACAGTTACCGAGCTGATCCTCAAGTCGAAAGAATTCCAACTTTTCCCCGAGTACCGGCGCAGCAAGGTCAAGCGGCCGGTGGTGCTGATGGCGAGTGCCTTGCGCGCCCTGATCGTCGATATCGATCCGATGGCGACCGACTATCGCGACGTTCGCATCACACTGGGCGATCTCGGCGAACGGATCCGCAACGCCGATCCGCCGACCGGCTACCCTGATCAATCGATCGTCTGGGCGAGTCCGGGTGGGATGATGCAGCGTTTCAATTTGCTCGAGGCGGCGGCGCAGCAGCATGCCTCGGGCTGGGGCGTATCGGGCGCCCTTGCACACGCGGACATCGTCGACCAAACCGCTGCGGTGCTGCTGCCGCTCGCGGCGGTGACGCCCGCGACGCGCAGCGCGGCGATCGGCTACCTCGATTCGCTGGTTACCGCGACCAATGCCGAGAAGGTCGAACAGGCCGGCGCCTTCCTGCTGTCGAGCCCCGAGTTTCTCACTCACTGAAGGAACATGCGATGAAGCTCACCCGCAGAGAATTGTTCAAGACCGGCGCCGTGATGGCGTCTGCCTATTTCCTCCCGCCCGCGTTGCGCCGTGCCCGTGCCGGCGGCGCTCCCGAGAAGGTATTGGTGGCGATTTTTCTGCGCGGCGGCGCCGATCCGCTCAATCTGGTCGTGCCGGCCTTCGATCCCACCTACTACGCGGTGCGGCCGGACATCGCCATCGCTGCCGGCAGCGAGATTCAGCTCGGGGCGGGCGATAGCCACGGCTTCGGTCTGTTCCCGCTGTGCACCGACATGAAGCAAATGTACGACGCCGAGGAGCTGCTGATCCTCCATCTCGCCGGCAGCACCGACCCGTCGCGGTCGCACTTCGACGCACAGGATTTCATGGAGAAGGCGGCACCGGGAAACCGCAGCATCACCGACGGCTGGCTCAATCGCTACCTGCAGGTGATCAACAACTCCGAGCCGGTCGCCGGTCTATCGATCTCCGATGCGCCGCAGCTCGCCTTGCGCGGCGAGGCTCCCAACGTCGCCTTCTCGTCGATCGCTTCGTTCAAGGTGGTCGGCGACTTCGCCGTAGCGCGCCGAACCGCGCTCGAAAATCTCTATGCCGGCACCACCGGGGTGCTTGCCGAAGGCGTCAACGCTGCGCTGTCGAGCTCGGATGTCATCCAAGCCGTCAGCACCGCCACCAGCGTCAGCTACCCGAACAACAAGTTGGCCAAGGCGCTCAAGGATATCGCCGCGATCATCAAAGCGGAGATCGGGGTGAAAGTGGTTGCCGTCGATCTCGGCGGATGGGATCACCATACCAATCTCAACACTCAGCTCGGTACCGTCGGCGGCGAGGATGGCGACGGCAAGGCCGTCGAGCTCAACGGCGCGCTCAAGGCATTCCGCGACGATCTCTTCAACAGCGGCGGCACCAATTACCTCGATCAGACTCTCAGCCTGTGTATGACCGAGTTCGGACGGCGGGTGGCGCAAAATGGCGGCGCCGGCACCGACCATGGCCACGGCGGGGTGATGTTCGCTCTCGGCGGCGGCATCGCCGGCGGTCGGTTGCTGCTGAAGGACGACGAGTGGCCCGGCCTGACCCCGCCGAATCTCTTCAACGGCGAAGATCTGCAGGTGACCACGGACTTCCGCGATGTCTTTGCCGAAGCGTTGTTCGCCCACCTGGGGATGAGCCTCACCACCATGGCCCCGATCTTCCCCGGCTTCACCGCTAAAGGGAGCGCGTTCCCGGGCTTGTACCCGCTGTGATCTTTGGAGCAGAAGACCTACCTTTGACCCGGGAGCTCTCGGTCTCCGCCGCAGAAGGCGCGCTCGGAGAGCGCGCGCTACAGCTCAAGTGGATTGACGCATCCAGGCGCGGACGTTCTCGATGTCGCGCGGGACGGTCCGGGCGGCGGCAGCCATGCAGGCGGTCAGCAACAGGTTCATCACCGGAATGATGTACATCGCCTGGCGCAGGCCCTCTCCTTTGAAGGGTTCGAGCGCGGCTCCGCTCGCAGCGGTCACCCCTGCCGCGGCTGCGGCGGCGAGGGTGTAGTGGTCGCTCAGACGCCCCATCACCATCGGACCGAGCGAGGCCCCGAGCAGGTACATCGCGAAGAAGTAGGTCGCCATCGCCGTGCCCCGCAGTGACGGCTCGACCAGATCCTGCAGGGTCGAGTAGGTGGTCGAATAGTAGACGTACATCGCCGCCACGCCGAGCGTCATCGGCACCGCAAAGGCCATCGGGTTCGCCGGACCGGCACCGACGGCGAGATAGGTCAGCGGCGCCGCGACCAGGAACATCACCGCCGACAGGATCATCCGTCCGCCGAGCCAGCGCGCGGTGAGGCGGTCGGCGAGCATACCGCCGAAGAGCAGCCCGGGGATGCCGGACAGGCCGAAGATGAAGGTCGAGTAGTAGCCGGCGACGGCGATGTCGACGCCGTGGTAGCGGATCATCAGCGGCGCGATGAAAGCGCCGATCGCGTACATGTTGAAATTGTGGAGCGCACCCGAGAGCACGATCGGCCACAGGCTAGGGATCGACAGCACCAGCCGCATCGGCGAGCCCTCGCGCACGCGACTGCCGACATCGTCAATCTCCGACGCGCCGCGCGCCGGCTCGTGCATCAGGGTGACCGCAGCGATCGAGCAGAGGATGCCGGGCACGGCGGCGAGAAAGAACGCCATCTGCCAGCCGTAGGCCTTCGCGATCAAGCCGCCGGCGAGAAAGCTCGCGGCGACACCGAGCGGCAAGCCGAGCATGAAGATCGACATCGCCTTCGAGCGCGCGCTCGGCGGGAAGAGATCGCCGATCAACGACGAGGCCGCGGGAGCACAGGAGGCCTCGCCGAGCCCGACGCCGAGACGGACGGCGAAGAGCTGAGTGAAGTTGGTGCAAAAGCCCGAGGCGGCGGTCAGCAGACTCCAGACGAACACTCCGGCACCGAGAATGTGAGTGCGGTTGAAGGTGTCGGCCATCCGGCCGAGCGGCAGTCCGACCAACGCGTAAACCAAAGTGAAGGCCGTGCCGAGCGTCCCCAGCGCGGTATCGCTCAGCGCCCACTCCTTACGGATGTCTTCGCCGACCGCACCGAGGATCTGGCGGTCGAGGAAGTTCATCAAGTTGATGGCAAAGAGGATCGCCAGAGCCACGCCAGCGCGATTGCGATTCATCGCCCCGCACCATCCCCCGCCGCACAACCCAGGTCAAAGATCCGAGAGCGCCCTGTTCCCCAAACGGGGCGAATCCCTCGACTGTGCGCCCCCCGCTCCCCTCCTCGTGAGCAATTTTGCGAACGGGGGAGGGTGAGGGAGGGGGCACTGGTCTAACGGATCCCGTCCTTGAAGCGGTCGGCGGTGTTGCGGATTGCCGGGGAAAGCAAGACGGATTGCCAGCAGACCGACCCGTCGCGCTTGACCACCTGGACGGTCACCTGCGGCTCCTGCGCAAATCGCAAGGTCTCGCTGACCGCCTCGTCGAGCGGCAGGCGATCGCCTTTGGCGCTCAACTTGATCTTGCTGCCACGGCTGTTGCGGCTGATCTTGAGCTCGAGCGATCCCGTGCCGCTGCGCGAGCGGTAGCGCACACCGCTGGTGCTGCTCGACCAGCATTCCTTTCGCCCGCACATGCCGCTACCGGCGATCGCTTCGGCGAGCACCAGCACCGCAGCGTCCGCCGAGCTGTCATAGACGCACACCGCGTAGTCGCCGACCTCGGGGGCAGCGGGGGAGCTTCCGCTCCACTTCCAAGTCATGCGCCGGCGCTCCGCATCGCCGGCGCTGCTCAACAGCAGCGCCGCGGCGGTGCCGTCGCTACAACCGTCGCTGGGCACCGGCTGGCAGAGCGGAGCTTCGGTCGGGGACGGGGTAGGCGTAGCCGTGTCCGCCGGCAGCGGCGTCGACGTTGCGCTCGGAGTCGTGCTCGGCAATGGCGTGGCAGTCTCGGTCGGTGTCTCCGTGGGCGTAGCCGTCGCTTCCGGGGTGGGCGTGTCGGAGGGTGTCGCCGTAGTGGTGGGCGTATGCGTAGCCGGCGGCTCGTTGCACGACGAGGGGCACGCATCGCCGCCGACCGAATTGCCGTCATCGCAGACCTCGCCGGCGTCGAGCGTGCCGTTGCCACAGCCGACGGTGATCGGACAGACGTGCGCGACTTTCAGGTCGCCGTTGGTGGAATCGTAGTAGCTGATCAAAGGCGCGCCGTCGGCGCTGATGGCGAGGTCGAGGTATTCGCCGACGGCGTCGTCACCATCGACGCGGCTGGTGGTAGCTGTCGAGCAACCCTCGTCATGACAATGAGCGACATTCAGATCCTCGACATCTTCATCGTAGTAGGCGACGACGCCAAGGCCGTCGCCACCGACAGCGATGCTGGTGTAAGCGCCGACCGAGCCGCTGTCTTCGATAGTGCTCCCGGCCCAGCTCGAGCAGGCGAGATTGGTGCAACGGACGATACGGAGCGTGCCGGCCGCGGGCTCCTGACGGCTGGTGAGCGCGAACCCGTCGGGGCCGATCGCGATGCTGTTGCCAGGGCCGCTCTGGCTCGGATCGATGTAGCGAGCCGTCACCGAGCTGCACGCGACGTCGTTGCACCGCGCCAGGCGCTGTCCCGAGCTCAGGCCGCTGCCGTACACCAGCAAGGGACGTCCATCGGATCCTGACACAGAAGAAACGGACGTACCGGTGCCACCTTGCAGCCCCTCCAGTGAGTCGATGACTGTGTTGGTATTGAAGCTGGTGCAGGCAAGGTCGGCGCAATGTAGCACCTGGGTGGTATAGGCAGCGCCGAACGGCGACGGGCCGCCGGTGCTGTAGAGGATCACCGGAAGACCGTCACCTCCGATGAGGATCGATGTGCTGTCGTTCCGTGTCGAGTAGAATTGGTGCACGCTGATCGTCGCCGGCAGGGCGCACGCCGGATCTTGGCAGTGCGCCACCTTCAGCACCCCTTCGGCGCAGATCTGGCCAAACCCAAACGGCCGGCAAAGCTCATCATCTCCCCAGTAACTGATGATCGGCAGGCCGTCGCTGCCGATGGCGATCGAGGTGGCGCTGCCGACGTTGCCGCCGGAGTCGACGGTCTGCGTCGACGCGCTCGAGCAGAGCGAGTCGTGGCAGCGCGCTACTTTCAAGTCGCCATTGCTGACGTCGTAGTAACTGATCACCGCCAGGGCGTCGGCCGCGATGGCGATCGAGGTGTGACGTCCGACATCGCCGGTATTGTCGATGGTGGTGATCGCCGACGGAGCGGGGCTACACATCGAAGGGACGCCGCTACAGGTCCAACACGGCTCGACCCGACAGACCGAATCACAGCCGTCGCCGCTGTCGGTGTCTCCGTCGTCGCATTGCTCGGCGACCTGGATCGTGCCGTTGCCACAGGACGGGTTCGGGGTCGCGGTCGGCGTATAGGTGCGGGTGAAAGTGCGAGTAGTGGTTGGCGTGCGGGTTAGAGAAGGCGTGCGGGTTGGAGTGTCTGCTTCCGGAGATTGCGCCAGGGCGGTGGCAGCCAGAGCGCTGACCGCGATAGCTGCGAACATCATTTTGAGACCGATCATCCAGGCACCCCCGCGGTCGGTAGTGAAACACGCTTCTGGAGCAGACGCGCGAGTTATGGTCCGCCACCGCTAGCGCCGTCAATCGAATTCCGTCCGCCCCCTTTCCCAGCTTTCCCAAGGGGGGCCGCGCCGCGCGTCTCCGAGCCACGGTCTCGCGAGCGCCGCCACCTGATCAAAGCATTTCGGTTGCGCCCAGAGTCGTCACCGGCTGCCCGGCGCGCTTCGCCTGAATCGCATTGGCGCACCATGCATAACCCCAGAGCGCGACAATGCTGACGATGAGGATCATCGATGTATCGCCATCGACGACGACGCAGAGCCCGAGCCAAGAGCAAACGAGTAAGACGATAGAGGATCTCAAAAACGTTTCACTGAGATGTGCCGCGGCCCAATGCAGCCCCGGAAGGGGCGATGGCTCGGCATAGACCGCTGGCAAAGCGACGAGAGCGCGTTTCGACGCCGCCAGATCCCGCATGAGCAATAGCCCCATCAGCAGCAACGGCACCGACACGGCAAGCGTTGGCAAGTACCAGGCATAGCGAGACCAGCCGAAGTAGAGTTGCACCGCCAATGCGGCCCGCGCCGCCGCTCTCAAAAGTTCGATCAGCGCGATGAGCTGAAAGCCGCGAAGGACCTGTCGCCGGGTCGCGCCCCACAATTCGACCTCCTGCTCGGCCGAACGCAGGCGATACGCGTACCGCGACGTTCGCATCCAGCGGCTTCCATCGGCCGCGCCGTAGAATGTCCGCTGCAAATACCAGTCGCGGATGCTGGCGAGATCCATGCGCCAGCGCGGCATTGGCCGCGACAACAAGCCGAGCCCGAGAGACGCAAGTGCGATCCCGCTGCATATCAACATCGACGTGCGGCGATCGTTCTGCGTCGCGGCTATCGCCATCCAGTTGGCGCGCATCGATAAGTCAGAGCTGTTCGGTTCGAAGGGCACAACATTGCCGTGCTCATCTGTGAGATTCACTCGCTCGCCCGAGCGCACGAAAGCGTCCGCGGCCCGCTGGCGCCGTTCCAACCAAGAGGTTCGCTCTGCGGACGAGGCGGAGCCCGCCGCCGCCCCGGCGGCCACTTCGGCCCGAGGCGTGAAAAGGTTTGTCACGGTGTCGTCGATCCAGCGATGCGTCAGCGTCAGCGAGATCAGTGTCAGGGCAAGTGTCGCGGCACCGGCAATGACCACGACCCATCCGGTATTCGCATCGTCCCCTTGGCGGATCGCCCGCGTACCCAGAACTAGGCTCAAAGAAGCAACGATCACGCAAACTAACCTCGAGTCGTCGCCGTAACCGCGACCGCACCTCCGGTCCCCTCCGCCGTGAGCAATTTTGCGAACGGGGGAGGGCTAGGGAAGGGGCACATGGCTCGCGTCAGCTACTGCACCTGGACGCGAATGTCACCGCTGGTGAGATCGAAGTGCACTGCTAGATTCGGCAGAACTGAACTGTGCAACCGCGCCGAAGCGAGCTGCGGCACGGCCCCGACCAGAAACGCCTGACGCGCTGCTGGCCGATGAGCGAAGTGGACGCACACTTTCAGCCCTATCCGTCGGTCTCCGGGCTTCGGCGACGCGAGCCATCGCTTGCGCGGTGAGCACAATGGTCTTGCCGCGTCCGCTTGCCGCAGGGGGACGCTTGCGGGGCGGTTGACCGCCCAACCGAGCGTGACAGAGTTCACGGCATGCCATTGCTGGCGTTGGTGATCTCATTGGCGAGCTTGGCGGTAGCGCCGAGGCTGTGGGCCCAAGGCGCGACGATCGATGCCGGCGAAGGGGCGGGCACGCCGGGGGATTCGGTGCCCATCGAGGTGTCGCTGGCCGCATCCGGGGTAGCCGTGCACGGCTTTTCTGCCGATCTCGTCTTCGAGGACAGTGCGCTGTCCATCGGCGCGCCGACCTCGAGCTGTACGCTAGGCGATCAGCTGCAGAGTTGCTTTTCGAGCCGCAGCAGCCTGTGCTCCGACCGGGCCACCGTGTGCACCTCCAACAGCGACTGTTCGCTGCCGAATACCTGCAACGTGGTGCGTCTGGGCAGTGTCTGTAACAGCCCATTGAGCAGCGGTCTGCTGGTCACCTGCTCCTTCACCATCGCTCCGACCGCACCTGCCGGCGTGGTGGCGATCGACAACGTTTGCGACGCCGTCGATGTCACTGGGTTTTCCGTTCCCGGCCGGACTTGCGCCGACGGTGCGATCACTATCCACGGGGTGACCCCTACGGCGACGCGGACGCCGTCGTTACTACCGAGTCCGACCCCGATCGCCACCGCGACTCGCAGTCCTTCGCCGACGGCGACACTCGCCGCGACAGCGACACGCAGCGCCACCGCGACCCGCAGCGCGACCGCCACGGCGACAGCGACCGCGTCGGGCACTCGGACGGCGAGTGCCACTGTCAGCGCGACGCCGACGACCTCGCCTACCATCGCCGCCAGCGTCAGCCCGACGACCTCGCCGACCGCGACGGCGGCGGCAACGGCGTCAGCTACGCCAAGCTCGCTGCCAACCGCGACCGATACCCAGGCGCCGACCGCGACCGAGCCAGCGACTGCCACCACCGAGCCGACGGCGACGGCGACTCCGACCGAGGCCGCGACCCTGTCGCCGTCCTGTACCGGCGACTGCAACGGCGACGGCGCCGTGACCGTCGACGAGATCCTGCGCGGCGTCAACATCGCTCTCGGCAACACCAGCGCGAGCGAATGCCCGCCCTTCGACGCCGATCAGAGCGACAGCGTCACCGTCGATGAGATCGTCACCGCCGTCAACAGTGCGCTCGGCGGTTGCGGAGGATGAGGGAGCAGGGGAGCAGTGCTCCAGTGCTCCCCTGCTCCAGTGCTTTACTCCGCAAGCATCTCCCCGGAGCCGCCGAACTCCTTGGGGAAATCTTTGAATTTCGGCAGCCCGTCGCGCACTGCCATCACCCTCTCGCCGTAGTGGACGTGCAGCGTCGGTTGGTACTGGAAGCCTTGGATCGAGCCAGCCGGGACGTCGACCATGTTGAAGCTGGGATGCCCGACCAGCACCGCGGCACCGCAGCTGCGGCAGAACTGCCGGTGACTGTTTTCAGTGCGCTTGTACATCCCCAGGTTGTCAGCGCCCTTGGTCACTTGGACGTTGGCTGCCGGCCAGAGACTGGCGGCATGAATCGGGGCGCTGAGCCAGCTGCGGCAGGAGTTGCAGTGGCAGTAAACCTGAACCGCCGCATCGCCGGTGAGCGCGAGCTCGACCGCGCCACGGGGACAACCGCTCTTGTAGGTGTTCGCCATGAGATCCTCCGGTGCTCGCCTTTTCACGAGCGCGACCTGCGAGCAACAGACTCGCGACGCAGCCGGGCGAAGTGCGCTCCGGCAGGCGATGTCGCAGTCCTATGGATGCGCCGTCGCCCTTTGCTCCTCGGACGGGCGAGCACCGAGGTAGATGTGTGCGCCGGGACGCGGCCCGGCTCAGTAGACGTCGTAGCCGCGGTCTCGCATACAGCTGGCGTAGATGTCGTTGAAGGTCTCGTTCTTACGCACGCCCTGGACCGCCGCGCCACCGATGCCGCCGGTGGCAGCGCCGATCGCCGCGCCCTTGCCCGCGTCACCGGCGATCGCGCCGGCGGCTGCACCGGCAGCCGCGCCGACGGCGCCGCCGACTACGGCTCCCTTGCCCACTTCGGCAAAGGTGTTGCCGCTGGCGGTGTGCGCATAACGACGGCAATCCTCGTCGGCGGACGGCCTCGGCGCATCGTAGGCGGCGCGACCGTCGTAGTAGGGATCCGCCGGCGCTGCATACGATGAACCGTACGGGGCGCAGCCAGCGAAAAGCGGCGCGGCAGCAAAGACCGCCGCAGCGACTGTTTTCCACTTGGATGTTGAGATCATACATAATGAGATCGCAACATCGGAACCAAGCCGCACCGCCGCGGAGGTCGGGAGCAATCCCGCCGCCGCAAGAGCGTCCGAATGGCGATTTGCACCGGCTACAAGGTGACCCGAGACAAAGCGTTGCCCGTGAGTCTGCTTTACATCGCACGACCTCCTGCGTAGGAGTGCGCGCCAAATTCGTTGCGCGGCGCGATGCGCCCGCGAAGGGGAGTGTCGAATGTCGATATCGCGGGTGCTGCAAGTGCAGGTGGGCTCAATGGTGCTGTTGGTCGCTACGGCGGCGTTCGGTCAGCCGCTCAATTCCGCTCAGCAGAAATGCGTCAACACCGTCAACAAGGGCATGGCTTCGATCAGCAAAGCGGAATGGTCGAGCGTCGCCAAATGCATCAAGTCGTACGCTAAGGATCCCACCGTCGACGTGGAGATCTGTTTGTCCCTTGCGTCGAAGCCGTTGATCGCAACGGCGAAAGCGGTCGAGAAGGCGGGCGCGGCGTGCAGCGTCGCCGCTCCGGAATTCGGCTTGTTCGACGAGCTGTCTCCGGCCTTCGCGCTCGGCGGTGGCGAGTTCCTCGCGGCCAGCCTGCTCGGCGATCTCCTCTCCGCCGGCACCGCGCCTTGTGACGATCCCGTCTTCGGCGATGCCCCGTGCAAATGTCAGAACGCGATCCTCGCGGCCGCCGGGAAAAACCTCGGTCTCTACGTGAGCCTGTTCAACAAGTGCAAGAAAGCTGGGCTGAAGGATCAGTCGATCGTCGATCTGACCACCCTCGGCAGCTGTATGGCCGAGCCCGGCAAGCTCGATCCGAAAGGCAAATTGGCCAAGGCGGCGGAGAAGCTCGCTGCGACCGTCGGCAAAAAGTGTACCGACGAAGCGGTCAGCGATCCTTTCCCGACCGGGCTGTGCGGGTCGCCGAGCGACGGCGCCGCTTTTACCTCGTGCGTGCAAGCGCAGGTGCGCTGCACCGCCTGCTTCTATGCGGTCTACGTCGATGAGGCAGTCGTCGATTGCGACATCTTCGACGACGGCGCTTTGAACGACAGCTGTGTCGCCGACTGTCCCGTCTGCCCCTGACCCGCACTCGGAGGGGACCGGGTATTTGATACTTTAGGGTTGGCGGCGGCTCGAATCGCCGCGCCTGCGGCGCTGCCCCCTTTCGCTACGAAAGGGGGCAGCGCCGTCATTGCTGGAAGCAGTAGATCGGCAGAGCCGTGGTGCAGGGGAACTGCCCCCCCTCGGTCCAGAACAAGGTGGTGTTGTTGGTGACGCCGGTCCAGGCGAAATGCACGCCTGGCGTCGTTCCTGTCCAGTCACTGCAGGAGTCGAGCGTCGCGCTGTTGAATACCACCCGGTAGTTCCCCGCCGCGGTCGTCGAGGTCCAGATGTTGGCGGCGCCGCTGACCGCGCCGGTCTCATCGCGGCTGATGGCGTTATCGAGCGTGCCGTCGGTCAGGTCGGTGTAGTTGTCAGCGACCTGGGTGCCGTTGGTCAGCACGTAGGGGATCGTCGACTTGGTGAAGGTCGCGTCGGCGTTGGGCGAGCCGGTGGTGTCGGAGATCCACGCCCGGAAAGTGCCGCTCAACATCGCCGTAGTCGCCAGCGACTGGCACAAGCTGTCGGCGGCGGCGCGGCCGCCGCCGCCGATGCTGCCGTCGGTGGTCGCGCTGCTGATGAAGACCAGCATCCCCGCTGCCGTCGGTGTCGCAGTCGGCGGCACCGTCGGCGTCAAGGTCGAGGTCGGTGTCGTCGTTGCCGTCGGAGTTTCGGTCGGAGTTTCGGTCGGAGTTTCGGTCGGGGTATCGGTCGCCGTCTCGGTCGGTGTTTCCGTTGGCGTGTCGGTCGCCGTCTCGGTCGGTGTTTCCGTCGCAGTGTCAGTGGGAGTCTCTGTAGCTGTTTCGGTCGGGGTCTCCGTCTGAGTTTCGGTCGCAGTTGCGGTCGGCGTTGCGGTCGCCGTCTCGGTCGGGGTCTCGGTCGCGGTCTCCGTCGGCGTCGTCGTCTCGGTAGGGGTAGCAGTGTCGGTCGGGGTGCTGCTCGCCGTCTCGGTCGGCGTTTCTGTCGGCAGCGCGACCTCGCCGCACAACTCACTGTCGCACAGCAGCACCGCGCGGCGGGCATCGCAGACGGTGATGGTGCCGTTGAGATCGACGTCGCGCGGATCGCCGGCGCCCGACGACGGTGTGTTGCGCGCGGCGAAGATGATCGCGATGTCGTCGCGGTCGACGTCGCCGTCCATGTCGGCATCGCCGAGGGGCACGGGGCCGCTCTCGGCCGCGCGGGCGAGCAATAGCGCACCGAGCAGCACTATCGGCAGGAGCGCTCGCGAGCGCCGCAGTGAAGCGAAGGCGACCAGGCCGAGCATCGCGATCAGAGCGGCGATACCGATCGTCGACGCTGCCGGCGCCGGCACTGGTTGAACCGTGATCGTACCGCCGACGACCGCAGCGGCGAGCGGGATGCCGAGCTCGTCGCAGAGATCGACGATTGCCAAAGTCAGCCCGGTCGTGCCCAGGTTCTCGGTGGCGAAGCAGACGCGGAAGAGCAGGAAGGTATCGGGCTGCTGCGCCGCCAGCGTCGCAGCGGCCAGCAAAGACACTTCGGCGGCATTGACCGGCGAGCCGGCGAATGAGGATGCGGTGATCGCTTCTGCCAACGACGGATCGCCGAGGAAGGGGCCGAATTCGACCGACACCGGATCCAAGATTGCCGTGTTGAAACTCAGATTGATGTCGAAGGCGCCGATCGCCGGTGCGACCCCTTCGCCAAAGCCCGAGGCGACGACCGAGGCGCACACCTCGGTGCCGGCGAACACAGCTTGATTGTCCGGAACGACGGAGATGATCTGTGCCGATGCGACTTGGACCGCCGCCAACATCATCAAGGCGACAATAGATGTCTTCATGTCCGCCCTCCTGCGTCGCACCGCCATACGCGCCCGAAGGGACGGTTGCAAACCGACGTTGCCCGTTGACCGACGGATGGCACCGCGCCACCGGCACTGGCAACCTGCGCGGCCATGGTTTCGATGGCGGCGAGCGGGGTTGGGCGGGGGTGTAGCTGCCGTCGGTAGACGGCGGCAGGTGAGCCGAGCCGCCGCGCTCTGC
>DASPMH010000089.1:0-3173 GCA_035627175.1 Terriglobales bacterium
TCGGTGCGTCGGTCGTTGAATCCGCCCCATCCACCGCTCCTCCACGGTGGGGGGTGATAGGTACTCACTCAGCCCGCTTCAAGGTCTAACAGCCGCCTGAGCCGAGAAAATCGACAGTCTCTACCGAGCGCAGCTACGCGGTCTGCCGCCGCGCTCTACCGAGCGCAGCTACGCGGTCTGCCGCCGCGCTCTACCGAGCGCAGCTACAGGGATAAGGCGGATTGGGCTGCGGGGCGGCTGCGGTAGGTCTTGTCCCAGTTGCTGACGTTGTCGAACTGGGCTCCGATCTCTACCTCGCCGTAGCGGGCGAATTGCAAAGCGGCGGCGAGGGTGAAGTCGGCGATCGTCGGTTGCTCGCCGGCGAGGTAGGTGCGGCCGTCGTTCAATCGTTCCTCGATGAGGGCGAGATTGCGTTCGAGCGCTTGGCGGAAATAGGCGGCCACCTCCGGCTGCGGCGGCGTTCCCTGCGGCGAGTTGGTCGCTTGCACCAGATGGCCGATCGGCAGGAGCACGCCGAGGTCGGCGATGCGCTCGAGCTCGCGCACCCGAGCGCGCTCGAGCGGCATGCTGCCGATCATCGGTGGCTCGGGATGGGTCTCCTCGAGATATTCGATGATCGCCAGCGATTCGGTGATGCAGATGCCGTTCTCGAGCTCGAGCACCGGCAAGCGGCCGAGTGGGTTGCGCGCCAGGTGCTCGGGCGCCTTGTGCTCGCCGGCGAGCAGGTCGACACGCACCTGGTGCAGCTCGACCGCCGCGCCTGCCGCCGCCTTCTCGGCGAGGTAGAGGCAGACCTTGGTCGGATTAGGAGCGACCGGAAAAACATAGAGCTTCATCAGATCCCCCACTCCGCCTCTCTCCCCCCTCGCTCCAATCCCCGCACTCTCGTGCTCGTGCCCCCCACTCTCGTGCTCGTGCGCGTGCGCGTGGTCGTAGGCGTAATCATCATCGTCCGCGTCATCGTCATCGCAACCGCACCGCGCAGCTTCGATTACGCGGACGAGAACGATCACGCGCACGATTACGGTCACCATGACGGTCACGATCACGCGCCGGGATTGGAAGGAAAGGATCGAGCATGATTCTTAGTACGCGGCGGAGAATCCCGTATCCGGAATATCCAGCGCGCTACGGTCGTCGGCAACGATCGTCTGCACCTTGGCATGGATCAGCGGCAAAACGCGGTTGACGAAGAACTTCGCCGTCATCACCTTGCCGGCGTAGAAGTCGGCGTCGGCGCCCGGCTCGTCGTCGACATCGGTGGTTGCGGTGCGCCGCTGCTCGGCAATCTGGGCGGCATCGAGCAGCAGATAGGCGATGGTGACCTCAGCCATCACCTCGAGGAAGGCATTGGCGACCAGCGTCACCTGGTCGATCTTGCCGCCGAGGAAGAACTCCATCAGCGACCCCGCCGCCCGTTCGAGCGCATCGGTCGCTTCGCCGAGAGCGCGCACCTCGCCGCCGAGCCCTGGCTGGTGGCTGTGCTTGCTGACGAACTCTTTGATCTCGCCGAGGTAGGCACGGAAGTTCTCACCGCCGTTCTGGGTCAGCTTGCGGGCGACCAGATCGAGCGCCTGGATGTGATTGGTGCCCTCGTAGATCGAGAAGATCTTGGCGTCGCGGCAGTACTGCTCGACCGGATTGTCCTGCACATAGCCGGCGCCGCCGTAAGTCTGAATCGCCAGCTCGGCGATGCGGAACGACTGGTCCGAGCAGTAGGCCTTGAGGATCGGGGTCAGCAGATCGACCTGAGCCTGGTTGAGCGCGGCGCGGCCGGGATCGCTACTCTCCAGCGCCTGCGCCAGGTCGGCATGTTGCGCCAGCTTGATCGCCAAGGTGCGCATCCCTTCGACCTTCGCCTTCATCTCGAGCAGCATGCGGCGAACGTCGGAATGCTCGATGATGGCGACGCGCGGCGCATCGGGATCCTTGAAGTGACGCACCGACGAGCCCTGCATGCGCTCGCGGGCGTAGGTCAACGCATTGAGATAGGCGCTCGAGGCGATCGAGATGCCCTGGACACCGACGGCGATGCGGGCGCTGTTCATCATCCGGAACATCTGCCGCATCCCCATGTGCGGCTCCTTGCCGATCAGGATGCCGCGGCAGTTGTCGTTGTCGCCGAAGCTGAGCACAGCGGTCGCCGAGGCCTTGATGCCGAGCTTGTGCTCGATCGAGGCGGTGGCGACATCGTTCGCCTCGCCGAGCGAGCCATCGGCCTCGACCCAGATCTTCGGCACCATGAACAGCGACAGCCCCTTGGTGCCGCTCGGCGCGCCGTCGATGCGAGCGAGGACGAGATGGACGATGTTTTCGGCCAGGTCGTGGTCACCGGCCGAGATCCAGCACTTGGTGCCGCTGATCTTGTAGACGTTGCCTTCGACGTGTTTGGCGCGGGTCTTGGCGGCACCGACGTCGGAGCCCGCGTGGGGCTCGGAGAGACACATCGTGCCGGCAAAGCGCCCGGACATCATATGCGGCAGGAAGCGCTCGCGATCTTCCGGCAGGGCGAAGTGCGCGATCACGTCGGCAGCGCCGTGGGTCAGCTCCGGATACATGTTGAAGGCGGTGTTGGCACCGCTTTGCAGCTCCTCGAGAACCACCCCGACCGCGGCCGGTCCGCCCAAACCGCCGACCTCTTGCGGCATGCGGAAGCCCATGAAGCCGAGCTCGAAGAGCTTGGCCCAGGCCTCGCGAAAGCCGGCGGGGGTGTAGACCTGGCCGTTTTCGAGGCGGCAGCCGGCGCGATCGCCGACGCCGTTGAGCGGGCCGGTGACATCGGTGACGAAGCGCAGGCACTGCTCGATGATCGCATCGCAGTCCTCGCGCGACATGTGAGAAAACGCCTCGACCTCGAACAGCTGCTGCACCTTCAGGTGCTCGTACAGAGTGAATTGGAGCGCGCGAAGATCGGCCTTGTAGAAATTGAGCGCAGCATCTGCCATCGCGATGGAATCCTCCCGATCGATTTGAAATTGCGCCGTGCGACCCGAGCGGGCCGGGCTCGGCGCGTGCGAGCGCGGCTTTTTATCCAAATTCCCGCTCTTGTCGACCAGCCCCGCACACAAATTCACCAGGTGTATTGCGTCGGCGCACCGGCTGTATTCAAATGGCTGATAACTCGACCGTAAAACAGGCAGGCGAGCGTGAGTCCCCACCCTCACATCTTGATC
>DASPMH010000090.1:0-3382 GCA_035627175.1 Terriglobales bacterium
CGGCACCCTGACCGAGACCTTCGAGACCATCGCCATGGCCAAGGAGGCCGGCTACACCACGGTGATCTCGCACCGCTCGGGCGAGACCGAAGACGTCACCATCGCCGACCTGGCGGTGGCGGTAAATGCCGGCCAGATCAAGACCGGCAGCCTCTGCCGTGGCGAGCGCACCGCCAAATACAACCAATTGCTGCGCATCGAAGCCGCACTCGGCGCACGCGCCGAATACCCCGGCCGCCGCGCCTTCTAGGGCGCGCCCAGCGGTCGCGGGAGAGCGACGGAGCGGCCGTCCACCCCGTCGCTCTCCCCTGGCGATCGACCAACTTCCCGCTGCCCCGCGGCCGGCCGCTCCACCCCTGTGGACAACCCTCGCACCGGCCTGTGGACACCGGTCTATAACGATCTGCTACCGCCCCGGCGTGGGAAGTTCCAACAGCATTCTATGGGGCCGCATGTGCGCGATAGCTGCGATGAAATCGGTTTTAAAAAAAAATTTCCAAAATGACATTCTTCTATTGACGATCACCACAGCCGCGGCTATAACGGCCGCAATCTGGTGGTGGGTGGCTGGAGTGGAGGACAGCCGGAAGCGAGAGGGATGGCTTCAGTGTTCAAGGCTCGAAACGACTTCTAAATAGGAGGGCTCTATGGCCACAAAGAAAGCAGCTGCAAAGAAGAAGGCTCCCGCGAAGAAGAAGGCCGCTGCCGGCAAGAAGAAGGCAGCTTCCAAGAAGAAGAAGTAGACAGTCGTCGCTACCCGGGGCCATTCATAAGCCAGAGTTTTTCTCCCTCTCCTTCCAGTGTTGAGCGCAAGCTCAGCGAAAGGCCTTCCGATCCGGAAGGCCTTTTCGTTTTAGGGGCACGCCATGACCGCCCCCATCGAAATCCTCGCCCAGTCCTTCGCCGCCGAACGGCCGCGCTACACTGCCGATCTGGTTTTCATCCCCGGACTGTGGTGCGGCAGCCTCGCTTGGGGTGCGGTGATCGGCTTTCTCGCCCACCGCGGCTGGAACTGCACCGCCCTGGAACTGGTGCCGCAGGTCGCATCTGCCGGTTGGCAGGATCATTTAGCCGGCCTGGACCGCCACTTGGCGGCCTATCCGGATCCTCCGGTTCTGATCGGCCACGATGCCGGAGCGACTCTCGTGCTCGCCCTGCCTGCCCCGGCGCGGGCGCGGGTAGCCCTGGCACCGCTGCTCCCGCAAGCCTGCCATGCTGCCCTGCTATCGTGGCGCGCTCCGCTGTCGCTGCGTTGGCACCTCTCGCGCCGGGCGATGATGCCGCAACTTTCAGGGCGGTTGCGCCGGCGACTGCTCGGTGACGCAGCTCTCCGCGACTGCCCACCCGTCTCCCCGTCCCTCCTCCGCGACCTTGCCGCTCTCGACTTGCAGCGCCTAGCGGCGACGCCGGCACCGACGCTGATCGTCTCGGCGGCCGAAGATTCGATCGTCGCACCGGCCCAGATCGAGAAGCTTGCGACTCGTCTGGCCGCGAGCCACATCTCGGCCGCCGGCGCGCCGCACGCGCTGCTGTCGGCCCCGGGATGGGACAAACGGACAGGCGACATTCATCGCTGGCTGATCAAGGCGATCGGCGCCTCGCTGCTGGTCCCGGAAGACGACGAGTAGACAGACTTTTCCCGGCTGCGCGTATGGCGTAGTAGTGCTCGATTCGATAACCCGAGAATCTTGATGAGCACCGCCGCGCCCTCCGATTTCATCCGTCAGATCATCGCCGCCGACCTCGCTGCCAAAAAAAACGGCGGCAGAGTGGTGACGCGCTTTCCGCCCGAGCCCAACGGCTATCTCCATATCGGCCACGCCAAGTCGATCTGCCTCAATTTCGGCGCCGCCGCCGAGAACGATGGCGTCTGTCATCTCCGCTTCGATGACACCAATCCGGCCAAAGAGGATGTCGAGTACGTTGAAGCGATTCAGCAAGACGTGCGCTGGCTCGGTTTCGATTGGAAGGACAAACTCTTCTACGCCTCCGACTATTTCGAGACGCTCTACCGCTACGCCGAGCAACTGATTGCCGAGGGCAAGGCCTACGTCGACAGCTCGACCGCCGAGGAGATGCGCCAGCTGCGCGGTACGCTGACCGAACCCGGCCGCAACAGCCCCTACCGCGAGCGCTCCGTCGAAGAGAATCTCGACCTGTTCCGCCGCATGCGAGCGGGCGAGTTCGGGGAAGGCGAGCACGTCCTGCGCGCCAAGATCGACATGGCTTCGCCCAACATCAACATGCGCGATCCGGCGGTCTTCCGCATCAAGAGGGCGCGGCATCATCGCACCGGCGACAAGTGGTGCATCTACCCGATGTACGACTTCGCCCACTGCATCTCCGACATGATCGAGGGCATCACGCACTCGCTCTGCACGCTCGAGTTCGAAGATCATCGCCCGCTCTACGATTGGTTTCTCGACGAGCTGCGCACACCTTGCCATCCCCAGCAGATCGAGTTCGCCCGACTCAATCTCAACTACACCGTGCTCAGCAAACGCAGGCTCCACGAGTTGGTCAGCGAGAACCACGTCGACGGCTGGGATGACCCGCGCATGCCGACGCTCGCCGGCTATCGCCGTCGTGGCTACACTCCGGAGTCGATTCGCACCTTCTGCGAGCGGATCGGCGTCACCAAGAAAGACGGCATCGTCGACGTCAGCATGCTCGAGCATGCCGTGCGCGAAGACCTCAACCGGCGCGCGCCGCGGGTGATGGCGGTGCTGCGACCGCTACGGGTCGTCATCGAGAATTATCCCGAAGGGCAAGTCGAGCAGCTCGATGCCGTCAACAATCCGGAGGACGAGAGCGCCGGCACACGCAAGGTGCCGTTCTCGCGGGTGCTCTACATCGAGCGCGACGACTTCCGCGAGGATCCACCCAAACAGTTCTTCCGCCTCGCACCGGGCCGTGAGGTTCGCTTGCGCTACGCCTATCTGGTGACCTGCACCGAGGTCATCAAGGATGCCGGCGGCGAAGTGATCGAGCTGCGCTGCAGCTATGACCCGGCTACCCGCGGCGGCAACACGCCCGACGGCCGCAAGGTCAAGAGCACCATTCATTGGGTCTCGGCGGAGCATGCCGTCGACGCCGAGGTACGGCTCTATGACCGGCTGTTTTCGGTCGAAAATCCCAATGCCGAAGTTCCCGGTAAGGATTGGAAGTCGTTCCTCAATCCGAGCTCGCTCGAGACCCTGAGCGGCTGCAAGCTCGAGCCGAGCCTGGCACAGGCTAAGGCGGGCGCCCGCTTCCAGTTCGAGCGCCAGGGATACTTCTGTGCCGACAACCGCGATTGTCAGCCGGGGGAGCCGGTCTTCAACCGAACGGTCACTCTCCGTGATACCTGGGCCAAGCTGGAGCAATCCGGCAAAGCCGGCTG
>DASPMH010000091.1:0-5537 GCA_035627175.1 Terriglobales bacterium
CGTCTTCCTCCATGCCGCCGACGCCAGCCACGGCGATGCCGGTGTGTTCATGCGCGGCGATGTTGTCGTCGCCATCTCCAGCAGCGGCGAGACCGAAGAAGTCGTGCGACTGCTGCCGATCGTCAAGCGCTTCCACCTGCCACTGATCGCCATGACCGGCAAAGGCAACTCCGCCCTCGGACGCGCCGCCGACGTCGTCCTCGACGTGTCCGTTGCCGAAGAGGCCTGCCCCTTGGGCTTGGCACCGACCGCCAGCACCACCGCCACCCTGGCGATGGGCGACGCGCTCGCGGTCGCTCTGCTCGAGCGCAAGCGTTTCGGCGCCAGCGACTTCGCCGTCTTCCATCCTGCCGGCTCGCTCGGCCGGCGGCTGCGCCAGGTCGGCGAGTTGATGCATACCGGCGAAGCAATCCCACTAGTCGAACATGCCGCTCCGCTACGCGACGTCATGGTGGAGATCTCCCGCAAACGTCTCGGCGTCACCGGTGTGACCGGCCCTCGCGGTCAGCTCGTCGGGGCGATCACCGACGGCGATCTGCGCCGCGCCTGGGAGCGCGAGATCGATCTGCGCACCGCCAAAGCGGCCGATATCATGAGCGAGCATCCCAAGACGATCTCCGCGACTGCGCTTGCCGAAGAAGCTGTCGAGCTGATGGAGCGTCACAGCATCACCTCGCTGTTCATTCTCGAGGGCAAAGGCAAGAAGCCCGCCGGCGTCCTGCACCTCCACGACCTGCTCAAGGCGGGGGTGGTGTGACGGCTCGCTGCTGCCGTCGCGAAGGGGCCGCGACGTGAATCCGATCCGCTATCTCTACCGAACTTCGCCGCGCGCCCGCCGCGCCTTGCGGTTGACCAAGAATCGCGTCACCTCGCGCGCTGCCCAATCCGCTTTCGATTACGTCGCCAAGAAACCGCTCGATCAGGCTCTCGCTCTCGGCGATCGCGTCGGTGCGCTGGCCTACCGCGTCCTCCGCCAGCAGCGCGATCTCGCCGAAGAGCACGTCCGCCACGCTTTCGGCGACACCCTCGCGCCGGCCCTGCGCACCCATCTGGTGCGCTCTTCCTTCATGAATGTCGCTCGCTGTTTCATCGAGCTCGCCAAGATCGACGAGATCCGCGCCCGCCGCGCCGAGTATTTCGAGGTGGTCGGCTGGCATCACGCCGAGAAGGTGCTCGCCGCCGGCCGCGGCGCCGTGGTGGTCACCGGCCACATCGGCAATTGGGAGCTGCTCGCCGCCTACTGGGCTTGGAGCGGTCATCCCGTCGTCGCCATCGCGCGCCGCATTTACGCCGAAGAGCTCAACCGGATGTTGGTGAATTTCCGCGAGCGGCAGGGTGTCGAGACGGTTTTGCGGGAAAGCCCCAACTCGGCGCGCCAGATCCTCGCCGCGATGAAGCGCAACGCCCTGCTGGCGATGCTGATCGACCAGGATACCAAGGTGCAATCGGTGTCGGTGCCCTTCTTCGGACGACTGGCGCGGACCCCCGTAGCCGCGGCCTCGCTGGCGGTTCGCCGCGAACTACCCGCCGTGGCGGCGTTCATCCAGCGCCGGCCCGAGGGCGGCCATCGCATCACCATCTTGCCGCCCTTCGAGATCGAGCGCACCGGAGATGTCCATGCGGACATCAAAGCGCTCACCCGCCGCTTCAATGACGCAATCGAGCGGCAGATCCGCGCCAATCCGGCCGAATGGGTGTGGTGGCACCGGCGCTGGCGGCGCGGTCCGATCGTCGATTTGGATTTGGATCCCGCCGTCGCCTAAAACTTCGCTGCAGGACGCTGTCATGGCCGCCGACCCGCGCATGATTCTATTGATGAATTACTATCGCGACGCCGAGCTGCGCGGTGCGAATCTGCTCTTCCGCCTGATGTTCCATCTCGACGACGCCGACTCGCAGGTGAAGCTGTCGTTGCACTTCGCCGAGGAGACCCATCATGCCTGGCTGTGGACCAAGCGCATCCACGAGCTCGGCGGAGCGCCGGCGAAAGTGGCCGATGGCTACCAGACCCGCATCGGCCTGCGGGTGATCCCGCGCAACTTGATCGAGATATTGGCGCTGACCGTGGTCGTCGAAGAGCGATCGCTGGCGCGCTACCAGGAGCATGCCGCTCGTCCAGACGTCGAGCCGGAAACACTCGCGATCCTGCAGCAAGTCAGCAAAGACGAGAAGTGGCACATCAGCTGGATCCGCGCCAAGCTCGAGCAGCTCGCCAAAGAGACCGAAGGTGGAGTTGAGAAGATGGGGACAGCGTTGGCGCGCTACCACCAAATCGACGAGCAAGTGTACCGCGAGTTGTTGGAGAAAGAGCGCCGGGTGTTCGGCGTGTGACCTTGCGCTACTGGCTCGAGTACCAGCTGCTGCGCGCGCTGCTGTCGACGATCGGTGCGCTGCCCTTCGACTTGGCGTTGCGCATCGGCGCCGCCACCGGTGAGCTGCTCTATCGCTTGGCGCGCCGGCAGCGAGAAGTCGGCTTGCACAACCTCGCCATCGCCTTTCCCGACAAGACCATCGCTCAGCACCAAGCAATTTTGCGCGCCAGCTGCCGCAATCTCGGTCGAATAGCTGTCGAATTCTGCCACTTCCCCCATTTCGACCGCAGCGAAATCGATCGTCGCGTCAGCGTAGCCGATCCGCCACGCTGGCAAACGGCGCTGGCAACGGCGGCCGAGAAGGGAGCGGTCGTACTGACCGCGCATTTCGGCAATTGGGAGTTGCTGGCCTATGCCAGCGGCACCTGGGGCCACCCGATCACCGTGGTCAATCGCACCATGCGCAACCAAGCCGTAGATCGTCTGATCATCGATTGGCGAGCGCGAGCCGGGACCCGATCGCTCCCGAAGAAGGCGGCGGCCAAGGAAGCGATCCGCACCTTGCGCCGCAAGCAGATCCTGGCGATCCCGACCGACCAGAACCAGCCGGCACGCGACGGCGTCTTCGTCGATTTCTTCGGCAAGCCCGCCTGTACCAGCGCCGGCGCAGCCCGCCTCGCCGCTCTGACTGGTGCTCCGATCTTTCCGGTATTCCTCGTTCGCCAAGCTGAGTCGGCGCACCACCAGATCGTGGTGTTGCCGCAGCTCGAGCTGGTCGACAGCGGCGATCGGGAAGCCGACGCCCGCATCAACACTGAGCGCTGCAGCAAGGTGATCGAAGCGATGCTGCGGCAATATCCCGAACAGTGGATCTGGTTCCACCAGCGCTGGAAAACCCGCCCTCCCTCAGAGCGTGCGCTACAGCTCGATGGTGCGGATCTGTAGGCCCGCCGGCAGCGCCTCGTCCATGATGCGTGCCCGCTCCGGCGCCGCCAGCGACACGACCTCGGTGACCAGCCGCGCGGCCCGATCGCCGGCAGGCAGCGGCTTGACCAGCTCGGCGACGCGCTGCCGCACGGCCTCGTCGAGATCGCGTTCGCGATCGCCGACGCAACGGGCGAGCTGGGTCAGCGTGAACACCACCTGCGCCGGCTTCTCCCACGGGGCCGCCAGAATCGCTTCGACCCATTTCGTCGCCGTCTCGCGGCGGACGACGCAGTTGGCGGGGCCGTAGATCGGCGCCCGCGCCCCGAGACGGGCGATCACCCAAAAATCCGAGTCGCTCGCGCGGCCGCGCGCCAGGTTCGGCAAGAGCACGTCGCCGAGCTCGGCCTTCATCTCCGCCGACAATCGCTCGCAGCTCGCCATCAACTGCCAGAACTCGCGGATCTCCTGCGGACCCGGCCGGATGCCGTCGAGCTGCTTCACCTTGCTGCGCAGCTTGGGCAGCAGGAACGGCGCGACTTCCTGATGCAGCTGAATCTGTTGCTGCCGGCTCAAACCGCCCGCGATGCGCTTCCACAGCGCCCACCACTCGGCTCGTCCCTGCGCCGCTTTAGGGAAGCGCAGCCGCGAGGAACGCATCCGCCACAGCTGCTGGATACGGAACTCATCGAGCTCGGCGCCGAACCCCGGCCGCAGCAGATGCCCGCACAAGTTGAACCAGCGCGCCTCGTGCGCCGGTGAGATGCCGCGGCCCTCCGCGCCTTCCCACAACACATCCCACAGCCTCCGAATCGCGGTGAGCGGCCAAGCATCCTTGCCGGTACCCATCGCACTCTCGAGCTGCCGCATCAATGTCACAGGATCCGCTGCAGGGGCAGGGAGGGGGCCACCGGAGCTTGAGGTAGCCGCCGTCGGAGGAAACACCCGCCGCAATACCTCCACCGCAGCCTCGAGCGTCTCCTCCGCTACTACTGTCTCCGCCAGGTGCTCGATCGCGGTCGGATCGAGCTCGACCTCGGGCTTCTGATCGCGCAGCTGGAACTGCAAACGCCAGCGATGATCGGTGCTCAAAGAGCGACACCACAGCTCGAGCGTGCCGACCTCCGTCAATTGCGTGATCACACTGACGGGCAAGGTTCGACTCTGCATCTTCTTGCCGAAGCGCAGCACCGTTCGGATCGGCGGCAGCTCGGTCAGCGTGTCGAGCTCCGCTTCGATCAGCTGCCCGGCGCGCTCGCCAAGTCGCGTGCTCGACGCGTACAGCGGGAAGGCGACGGCGCGATTGGCGAGCAACGCCAGCGGCGGCTCGGCCACTTCGACCTGCTCGCCTTCCTGCATGCCGCGATGGGCGATGCACAGCACGGTCTTGAGCGCGCGTTCGCTGCCCTCCGGCACGTCGTTCGGCGACGCTGGTCGATGCACTTCGCCGGCTGAGACTTCCTCCGGTTCCACCGAGCCGATCACCTCGGCCGACGGTGTGCCTCTGGTGCCGATGCCGAGGTAGTACGCCCGCGGGCTGCCGCCGGCGATGCGTACGCCGCGGCCGCGACGCACCAAGCCGTAGTATGCCGCACCGCGCGCAACGGCGAGATCGAGGTCGTCGCTGGTAAGAATCTTGGGTGCATCGCCGCCGCGCCAGCGCGCCAACAGCTCCGCTAGGCGAGCGCGAATCACACTGGGCTTGAGCGCACCGCCGTTGAACAGGATTGCGTCCGGCAAGGCTCCACCGCCGCTGCGTTGCGAGAGGAACCGCGCCAGATGCCGGGACACCTCCGCCTCGGCCGCGAACGGTAAGCCCCACTCCTGCAGTGCCGCGCGCTGGCCGCGGCGAGGCTCGGCGGTCGCATCGACCAAAGGAAAGAAGCCGTCGATGACCAATTGCTGTACTTCGGCGCGACTCAGCGTCGCCGACACGGTTCCGCCGACGACCGCGCCGCCCCGTCCCATCAGGCGAACGGTAACGTCTTCGGGGGCATCCTCGCCGAGCAACGTCTCCTTGGCGCTGCGACAGAGATTGGTCAGCGCATGCCAGCGCTGACTATCGAGCTTGGTGCCGAGCCGCGGCTCGAGCTGGCGCGCCAAGGCGACGTCGACATTGTCGCCGCCGAGCAAAAGATGATCGCCGACCGCCATGCGCTCGAGCCCGATGCGGCCGTCGTCGTTGGTCACCGCAATCAGGCTGAAGTCGGTGGTACCGCCGCCGACGTCGATCACCACCACCAGTTTGGTATCGGCAAGCTCATCCGACCAACTTTTCTCGTGGTGTTGCAGCCAGGCGTA
>DASPMH010000092.1:0-10512 GCA_035627175.1 Terriglobales bacterium
AATCAGATCGAGCTCATCGTCACTGCTCAGGTTGACGTCGCGTGCCGCGGTGATCGTCGTACCTTCGCCGAGCTCCGCCCTGGTCGTCGTGTGATTGCTGTCGCTGCCGAGCTCGTTGATCGTCGCCGAACCGGCAACCGACGTACCCTTTTTGGCGCCGGCACCGCCGATGGCAACCGCGAGCACCTGATCGTGTGCGGTAGCGCTGAGGTCGAGGTCGCGGCTGTCGATGGTCGTACGCGCGGTGTACGCCTCGGTGTCACGATGGAAGATGTTGTGGGCGTACGAGCCGCCGATGCCGAGGTTCTCGTGGAAAGAGAAGGCTCCGCCGGCGGCCACCAGGAGCGAAGCGGAATTGGCGTCGAGCGTAACATCGCCGCCTGCGCTTACGTCGATATCGCTGATCGATACCCGCACTTGATCGTGGATCTCATTGACCGAAGCGTCACCCGACACGCCGATGCCGTAGCGACTGGAGTCGCCGCCGGTGCTGGCTGCGCCGGCGCCGGCGACGGACAGGCTGAATACCTCATAGGTCGACTCGCCCGAGAGGTGGACGTCATCACCCGCGTCGACTGAACCGGCTGCGCCGGTATCGATGGTATCGTCGGCGTTGCCGAGAAATGCCTGGACGGTAGTGTCGATATTGGTCGAGGACACCGACACGCCGATACCGACGTTTTTGGCGACCGCGATACCGCCGTTGGCGTTGTAGGAGCGAGTCCGGCTATCGGCGGTGACACTGAGGTCGTCGCCGGCATCGACGGTGGCTTCATCGTCGATATAGGCGATCGCCTTGCTCACGATGCCGAGAGTGGAGAAGGCTCCGGAGAAGCCGTTTTCGGCTGTTTTGCTACCGGCTTGGCCGACCTCGACGAGATAGTTGTCGCTCAACGCCTCGACGATGATGTCTTCTTCGGCGCTGACGGCGGCGCCATCATCGATATACGCGGTGACGCGGTTGGCGTAGGTGACGCCGTGATATGCGCCACCGGCGCCGTTGTCGCCGCCGGAGGCACCGAGCCCGAACGGGCTCAAAATGGACGCCATGCCGGCGACCTCGACGGTTTCGATGCGGCCTTCGGCGCGCACCTCCACCGATTGGGCGCTGGTAGCGAAATCGGCGCGCTGATTCACCTGGGCATCCTCGCCGATGTAGGCCTGTGCCTCATTGTCGATCGACAGGATGTCGGCCATCAGCGCGACGACCGTGCCGCCGGAATCATCGCGCGACGAGGCCTGCGAATGGACGTAACCGGTGGCGACGCGATTGGCGAGACCGAGATTGGTATTGAGGTATGTCCTCAGCAAGTTGGTGAAATCCAAGGCGCCCTCGACCGCCGCTTCATCGTCCGGGTACTCGCGGCCGAAATCGAGAAAGGTGATCTGATTCGGAACCTCGGCATAGGCGTCGACCAGCAGGGTTAGACCGCTGTCGACCTCGGAACCGCTGTCGATGTGAGCGTAGGCTTCGTTGTCGTAATCGGCGACCAGCACGGCACCGCCGGCGGCGATCTCGGCCTCACCGGCGGTGCCGGCGGCGCTAGCCTGAAAGTTGTCTTCGGCGGTCGCGCTGAGGGTCAAATTGCCGTCGGCAGCGACATCGCCGCCGTCAGTGATCTTGGCGACGGCCTGGTTGACGCTGTTGACGACGGTAACCGCGGCGCCGATCTGTATTTCGGCCAGATCGCTCTTGGCATTGAGCGGCTTTGAGCCCAGCTTCGACTTCACCCCCCGAATCTTGTCGTTGTCGCCGAGCTGGCTCGACTCCGACGACGATGCACGAGTGTCATTGTTGAGGTTGTGCGAGGTCGCGTCGATGATCAGGTCGCCGCTCGCACGGATGTCGCCGGCGACATCCGCTGTCGCGTGCGATTGATAATCTCCGATCGCAACCGCGACACCGGCACCGCCTTTAGAGTTCTCCAGGGTGATGCCGGTGGTGCTGAGCGAGATCTCATTGCTGTTCAAGGCAAAGATATCGACATTGGCGCCGGTCACCGCGGCGCCGTTGGCGATCCGCACGTCGGAGATCGCGCGCGCCTTGCCGTAGCCGAAGGTTATATTGGCGAAATCGCCATTGCCGGGAATCAATACCGTGCCGCTGAGGGTGCCGTGCGCCGTGCCCGAGATCTGGACGTCGCCGCCGGCAGTCAAGGCCGCCCCACTTGCAATGTCGACTTCAGCCGTAGGCGTGGTCGAAGCATAGGTTACGCCGAGATACCTACCCGAGGTGGTTACGTTGGCGGTCGAAGCTGCTTCGGCGATGACATCGAGAACGTCGTTGGCCTCGATCACCGCGCCGCCATCGACGGTGATTGTTGCGGTCGATTCGGACCGCACCGAAGCGGCAAAGCTAGCGAAGTTGAGGACGCTGTCTTCATCCACCTCATAGGTCAGCTCGTTCTGATCATTCTCGTCGAGGTCCTCGTCGAGCTCGGCGAGCTTCGAGGTCGACGCAATCGCATTGAATCGAACGTCTTCGCCCTGGATCGTCGCAGCGCCGATGTCGATCACGGCGTTGGCGGTGACGTCCTGGAAGAATCCCTGGCCCCAGGTCAGATCCAATGCGTCGACGGCATCGAAGTTGACGTCGCCACCGAGATAGCCGTTGTCGGCCTGGGCGAGAATGCTGACCGCGTCGCCGACGTAAATTTTCGGCGCCGCGAAGGAGATCGAACCTGAATCACCCTCCGATGCGTCGGCGAGGTGATCGCCGGCGGCGCTGTCGGCGATGTTGCGCGATGAGATGGTCACACCGTCGCTGATCGTCAGTCGAACGTCGGCGGTGTAGCTGAGGTTGCCGCCATCGGAGAAGTCGTCGGCAGAGATCGTCAACTCGTCGGGGTCAATCAGGGCGCTACCGGCAGTGCCGTTGGTGGCACCGGCGCGGAAGCCGCCGCCCGTCAGGACGACGGTGCGGTTGGCGCTGAGCTCGCCGAAACCGCCGTCGCCGGAAGTCTCTCCGCCACGAACGTCGATGGTGGCGCGATCGCTTCGGATCGCGGTGTCGCCGGCGAATACCACCACCGTGCCGCCGTTGGAGGACGCGCCATGGCCGCGCGCCGAAATCGTGGCGTTGCCGCTCAGCTCGATGTTCCGGCCGGCATTGACGTGAACTGTCCGGCCATTGAGGCCGCTAGCTCCGTCGCTGGCGATCACGCCGGTATTGCGAAGGTCTTGCTCGGCAAAGAGCACGATGTCGCCGTTCTCATAGGCGATCGCATCGGCGCTGCCGTAGCCGTTGACGTTGACCACGTCATTGAAGTTGCTGGCGCTGCCCGCGTAGAACGCGCCCGACTGAATCGCACCGCTATTGGCAATGCTGCCAGCCCGCATGCGGATGTCGCTGACGGCATTGACGGTACCCTCCACCGAGATCAGACCGTCAGCCAGGGGAGCGCTGCCGTCGATCAGGTGCTGCACCGCAGCGGTCGACGGCGCACCGTTGCCGTCGAGCAGGCTTTCGGCGAATTCCTGGGTCGGCGTGCTCAGGGACAGGGCGCCGACATTGACGATGCCTTCGCGGGCAACGACGATGCCATGCGGATTGGCAAAGTAGACGTTGCCGCCGACCTGGCCGTCCTTGATGGAGTTGAGAGTACCGTGGATATCGGTTCGCTCGCGGCGGACGATGTTGATTAGATTGCTGGTGCCATCGGGCAATCGAAGATTGACGACGTTTCCCGAATCGACGTCGAACTTGTGGAAGGAATTGAAAGCGTTGTGGCCGCTGATCGTTCCGGTGGTGACCTCGGTGACGTGACCATCGCTGGCGAGGCTCGTCCGCGTCCGCCCGTCGGTGACGATCTGCTGCGCCGCAATCAGGTTGGTGAGATAGGAGACCAGGATCAGCTCGACCACGGCCAGGTGAAGGAGATCTCTCCGTCTTCGCGAGTTGCGTCTCATCAAAATGCCTCCTTCGAACCACGATCCGCGCTTCGAGCGCCCCACTGTCATCTCGGCAGCTATCCCCCGACGTCGACGGGACCGCCGCAGTAGCCGATCGCCACCAGGCAGTCCTGACGAAAATCGATAAGAATTCGGCAATTCCGCCTTGGCGACCGCCCTTGATTCGAAGCCGCGATTGAAGCCATTTCGAGCTATGTCGACGCGGCCGCCGATTGGCTTCGATAGATTCCAGCTCGATATCGATCGCGGCCTACTCATGCGCAGCGGCCGATCGTTGAAGCTGCCGCGCAAGGCATTTGCCGTCCTGTGTCACCTCGCCGAGCGGCCCGGCGAGACGGTGACACGCGACGAGCTGCTCGCGACGATCTGGCAGGAGCGCATCGTTCGCGACGATGTGCTGACCAAGTCGGTCTACGAGATCCGCACCTTGCTCGGCGACTCCCGCAGCACTCCGCGTTTCCTGCAAACGGTCCACGGCCGGGGATTCCGCTGGATCGCGACGCCCTCGCCGCCACCGGCGATCCTGCCGCGCTCGACCACCGTTCGCGCTTCACCGCCGTTGCCGTTCGTCGGACGCCGCGCCGAGTTGAAGCGCTTGCACGCCGCTCTCGCCGCCGCCGAATCGGGAGAGTTGCGGATCGTATCGCTGCGCGGTGCCGCCGGCATGGGCAAGACGCGGCTGCTCGAACCGATCTTCGCTCTAGCTCGTTCTCGCCACGCGAAAATCCTGACGGCAGGAGCGGGCGGAGCGTCACTGCACTGCCCCTATTGGCCATGGTCACAGTTGCTCCGCGACTATCTGCGTAACAGCTCTTCCGCTGAGATCGAGCAGACTCTCGGCCGCCGTTGTGCCGCACAACTCGCCGTCTTCGTGCCCTCCGTCCGCGATCACTTCGCCGGACTGACCGAAGGAGCGATCAACCCGGCGACTGCTGGCGCACGATTTCTGAAGGCGATGGTCGCGCTGCTGGGCAAGATCGCGCACCGCCAGCTCCTCGTGCTCGGGTTCGACGATGCTCACCATGCCAGCGACAGCTCGCTGGCGTTGCTGCGCGCCGTCGCCGAGGCGCTGCGGGGTGCACCGGTGTTGCTGCTATGTCTCTCGCGCAGCTTCGAATCGCAACGCAATCTGGCCCTGCGAACGTTGTTCGACCAATGGCGAGATCACCCGGGATGCGACGAGATCCTGCTGCAACCTTTGAGCGACAGGGAGAGCCGCAAGCTGATCGCCAGCGCTTTGCAAGCTGCTCCCACCTCTGCGTCGGTCATCGACCGCATTGCCCGAGATACTCGCGGCAATCCGTACTTCATGCTCGAGGTTGTCCGCAGTCTACCGCCGGCTGTCGACGACGCGAGCACGTACTCCGTTCCGATTGCGATCGAGGCGCTGTTGAGCGAACAGCTCGCCGCCGTCGGCGCAGCAACTCGCGAATTGCTGCGGGTAGCCGCGCTGAGCGGCGGACCATGCAACTGCCGGGTTGCCGCACACGCCGCCGAGCTGTCGCTCTCGGCAGCGGAAGCGGCACGACAAGAGGCGATCGCCGCCGGGTTGATCGTCGATGCCGAGGATCAACCGCTGCAGCTGCGTCTGCGCGATGAGCTGCTCCGTGCAACACTGCTCCGCCCGATGTCGCCGCTCGAGCGCGACCACCTGCAAAGCCGTCTCAAAGCGGTCGCGGGGGATTGATCCATGGTTGGACTTGCGCCACTCGCCTTCGGGCCGTTTCGACTCGATCTCCACAATGGCGAGCTGCGCTCGAACGGCAAAGTCATCAAATTGCGGCCGAAAACCTTCGCCGTCCTCGCCTTTCTGACCGAGCACGCGGGGCGCGTGATTTCGCGCGAAGAAATCATCGCCAATGTCTGGCACGGCGTCGCGGTGCAACGAGAGAACATCACCGCCTCGATCACCGAGTTGCGCCGTGCGCTCGGGGATTCTGCGCAGCACCCGGTCTACATCGAGACGGTTCACGGCCGCGGCATCCGCTTTCTTGCCGAAGTCGTCAGCACCGCCGCACGCCGCCGCACCGCGCCGCCGGTGCGCCCGAGCAGCGCTGCGCCATTCATCGGCCGCGGCGAGCTGCTTGGCCGCATCCACAGCACCTTCGCCGACGTCGCCAGCGGCACGATGCGGATCGTCGTGATCAGCGGACGCGCTGGCGTCGGCAAAACACGCTTGCTCGAAGAGGCCGTCGCTCGCATCGGGGATCGCGCCCGTGTGCTCGAGGCCCGCGCCGAAGAAGGCTTGCATCACTCTGCTTTGTCGCTGTGGGCGCAGATGGTGCGCGGGTTTGCCGAGACCAGCTCGGCGGCGGCACTGCGCAAGGCGCTCGGTGCAGCGGCAGCCGACATCGCTGCGGTGATTCCCTCGCTGCAGCAACGCCTGCACACTCCGCCGGTGCCGGCGCTCGAGCCGGAGGTGGCGCGCGGGCGCATCTTCGACGGCATCACTGCATTCCTGACCAGAGTGTCTTCGCCAAAGCCTTTGGTCGTCGTGTTCGACGACATTCACAAGGCGAGCTCGATGTCTCTCGCTCTGTTGCAATCGGTGCTGGCCGGCCCCGACATCAACGGTCTGTTGATCCTGGCGGCGTATCGGGAAGGCGGAGAGACGCTCAACCCCGCACTGGCTGCGTTGCTGCAGACGGTGCATCGCAGCGCCGCCGCGTCGCTACTGACTGTGCCCGGACTGGCGGAAGCGGAGACGCGCGATCTGGTCGCGGAGCTCGCCGGCGCGAAAATTCCGGGAGAGGTTGTCGAGCGCGTCGTACGGGACACCGAAGGCAACCCGTACTTCGTCCTCGAGATCCTGTCGTCTTGGCGCAAGTCCAAGAGCGGATACGAAGTGCCCGCGAGCGTGCGCCGTGCGATCTCCGATCGCCTGCGCCTGCTCAGCGTTGACGCTCAGGAGTTGGCGCGGATCGGCGCGGTCTCGGGCACGATCTTCGATCCGGCGACTGTTGCGGAAGTTGCCGGGCTCGAGCTCCGTACGCTGTGGCGGAGTGTCTCCGAATGCATGGCGCACGACATCTTGGTTCAGCCGCACAGCTCCCGCAAAGATTTGCGTTTTCGTCACGAACTGGTGCGCGAAACGCTGTTGGGTGCGATCGGCGAGCTCGAACGGGCCGACCTGCACGCGCGCATCGGTGCCGCGCTCGAACGGTCTGCCGGCGCTTCGGAGAACCGCCTGATCCAGATCGCCTTTCATTTTTCTCACGCCGAGGCGGTCGGCGGCACGGCCAAGGCGATCGACTACTGCATTCGCGCCGGCGAATGGGCGCTGGCGCGCTATGCCCACGACGAGGCCTTCGAGCTGTTGTCGCGCGCTCGCGATCTGATGGCGAAGGGCGATTCGATTGCGATCGAGCAACGGCTGCAGCTGCTGTCGTTACTCGCCGAAGCGCAGGCGCGGCGCGGCCATTTCGACGAGGCTGAGGCTCTCGCCGAGCGGCTGTGGACGATCGGCCGGGTACAACAACTGCCGCTTTGGCAGGCGAAAGCAGCGATCGCGATGCTGGCGCGCAGCCACCTGCCCTACCGCCCCGATGTCGACAAGCCGATTGCCGCTTTGCAGAGCGCTCTCGCCGCCATCGACGACACCCCTTCGTTCTTGCGCGCACAAGCCGCGGCGCGCCTGGCGACTGCGCTCCTGATGAAGAAGGACGACGACGAGCGCATCCGGCGCGGTCGCCAAGCGATTGCGATCGCCGGTCAGCTCGAGCATCCGCGGCAACGAGCCGAGATCCTGCGCGAGGTGATCCCGGCCTTTTGGGATCCCACCCATGCGGTCGAGCGCTTGGCGCTCGCCGAGCAGATGCGCGAGGCTGCCGTGGCAGCCGGCGATCGCTACCTCGAGTGCAACGCACTGTGGTGGCAATCGATCACTTCACTCGCGCTTGGTCGACTGCGGCCGCTCGCCAAGCTGCGCGCTATGGTGCTGCGAGCCAATCGCGGGGTCGAATTCGAAATCGTCGAGCGCACCATGCGGCGATTCGACATGAGCTTGGCGTTGCAACACGGACAGCTCGACGAAGCGCAGCGGCTGATGAGCGAGCACAGTCGCTTCCAGCGCTTCAGCGATCCCTTCTACAACATGTTCGAAATCCTGTTCGTCGAGATTGCGCTCAAACGCGAGCGGGGCCAGCTGCGGACGATCACGCCGGGATTGCGCCTGCTGGCGCAACAGTACCCGTCGCTGCCGCTGCGGTTCGTCGTGCCGTTTCTGCTGGCGGAGCAGGGCGCGGTAGAGGAGGCCGCAACCGAGCTCGACGCGCTCTCGCTCGCCGACCTGCCACCCCGCAACGACGCCTGGGGCTGGCTCGCGATCGTCGCCGCGCTCGGAGAGGCGGCCAGCGCGGTCGGTGATCGACCCCGCGCCGAACAGATCTACGGGCTGCTCGTACCGTTCGCCGAGCATTGGATCGTCGCCCACGAAAGCGCCACGACCTTCGGCAGCATCGGCCGGGTCCTCGGCCGGCTCGCCGCAACCAGCGGCGATCTTGCCCGAGCGGCGCAACATTTCGAGGAGGTGATCGCTACCTGCGAGCGTGAGGGCGCGATCGCCGAGCTGACCCGGGCGACGATCGATTACGCCGATGCGCTCGCCAGCGCAGATCGCCACAGTGAGCGCTCGCATCAGCTGCGGCAGCAAGCGCTACAGCTGTCACGCCAGCACAACCTCGAAGCGATCCGCCGGCGCGCCCAGAGCGGCCAAAGGACCCCGCCTCCACGCCGCTGAGGCCCACTCCCGAACCCAGAAGTGTTCACCCCCTTTCGCAAGACTTGCGCGGCAAGAGGGTTCTTCTAAATTTCTGGGCGCCCTGGTGCGCCCCCTGCCGCACTGAAGTGCCGGAGATCGACTGGTTGCTGGCAACGAAGGATGAGCCGGACGTGGCGATCTTCGGTATCACCGACGAGAACGAAGTGAGGATCCGCGAGTTCTTGTCGGAAATTCCAACCCACTACCCGATGGTGTCGATCCCCGCCGGCACATTGCCGCCACCATTCGGCGACGTGCGGCGCATACCGACCTCCTTCATCATAGACCGCAACGGCATCATTCAATTCGTCCGCGGCTACATGTACGCCGAAGAAATCGAGACACTGCTTTGGCAAGCGGAGCGTCGGCCCGCCGCACCAGCTCGGTGAGCTGTGCCTTCGCCTCGCTACCCGACACCTTCATCTCTCTGCTTCCACGCAAGTCCGATGTTGGGCCCCTTGGATGGTCCAACTCAACTCCATCGCAGACGAGCGCGGCTCCCTCCACGCCCCGTTCGCAAACGCGCCGATCGGTAAGGTGACCGGACGAAGAGGACTGAGCGCGCGACCACTGCAGACGACAACTGAGAGACCGGTCAGCCGTACTGCGCCAGCTTGTACTCGAGACCGAGCGCGGCGGCGAAAGCGCGGATCCGGTTCTCCGGTACGGCGGGTGAAATCCAGATGCAGTTTCCGAACGCGTCGGGCCATTCGAGGATGGGCTGGTCGCCTGCGTACAGCGACAGGTGGTCGCACAGCTCCGGCTCGGCGTGCTGTTGGGAGATGTCTGCGAGCTCTTTGCACAGAGTGGGCGTGAAGCGGCAGCGGAAGAGCTCGTCGTTACCGAGCGACACACCCTGGATGGAGACGGTTACGGACCACAAGGTTTCTCGCGGCGGTACGTAGGGGCCGGGCTCCACGTGGCGCCGGTAAATGTCGGCTACCTCCGGCGCGATGGCTGCGCCCTCGAAGTACGCGGTGCTGGCTTCCGGAACTACCGCCGCAAGCGAGTGAAAGAAGATCACGCTGTCGACTTTGCCTTCTTCGAGCTCCCAGCAGGGGCCGTGCGTAAGGGAAATTGACATCGTTGTCCTTCGCTGCGCCGTTCGAGATTCGCCTGCGCTCCGCGCGTGCTCTCAAATGCGCCGGCCCGGGGTGTTGTAGCCCTGGTCGCCGAACGGCTGGAGCTTCTCGAGCCAGAGCTCCTCGAGTACGCGTAGGTCCTCGGTCGGGTCGTAATCGGGCTCATGTTTGGCTTCGAGCAGATCGACCACTTCGAAGGCGAACGCCTCGGGGCCGAGCTCGTTCCAGTCGCGTTGCAGCTCGCGGTTGCGGTGCACGCCCATCTTGAGCTGCGCCAGGTGGCCGTTGAGCTTACCGCGCACGTCGCGCGCCGAGCCGACGAACGAGCGACCGTTGCGCAGATTGCGGATGCGGTACACTCCCATCGACGTGCCGGCTTCCTTGTATTGCCGCACCAGCTCTTTTCGATCGACCATGTGCGAGCGCTAGCACCCGCTACCAACCGGCGGAAGCACGGCGCAGCTTCCGCTTGTGACGATCGTGGCAATTCGGCTTGAAGGCTGCCGCGCGATGCGCGAAGCAGGGCCTCAACTGAACGGACCGCGCGGCTCGCGCAGTGTGTCGTGGTGTTTTCGAGGGGGAGGGACGATTGAGGCAATCATCAAAGGGGGGACCTGTGCTCGAACGGAGGTGGTGGATCCTGATCGGGATGGCAGTAGCTGTCGTTCCCCGCATTTCTGCCAACGCGCAGCATCTGTCGGCGGGCGAGGCGCGCACCCCGTTTTCGCTCGAAGTCCACTGCAATGCACAATTCGGCAT
>DASPMH010000093.1:0-2919 GCA_035627175.1 Terriglobales bacterium
TGTAGCGTGCGCTCTCCGAGCGCGCCAAAACTCGGGTCTAACCCCATACCCTGGGCATATCGTGCGGCGCTCGACGATCAGCAGCCGCGTTTCGAGGCTGCGGCCGAATAGGATGTAGCGGGATTCTCGGCGTGTCGAATGCAAGCGATCGACAAACCATCGATGCCGCGGGGAAGGGCGGATCCGATGCTTAGCGCTGTTCGTACATCGCCCGGGTGGTGCGGCTCATCAACTCGATTGAGCGGCGACGCGGCATCAGTCGGTGTAGAACGAAGGCCGCCAGGCGATTCGGTCGGCCGGCGACGTGGGTCGGTTTCGCGCCCAGCGCCGCCAAGGCCTCGGCCACCGCGTCTTCCGGATCCATCAACGGAACGGTGACTCCGGCAGGGCGCGGCCGGGTCGCGAGAAACGTCGGGGTGCGAGTCGCACCCGGGCAGAATGCCAGCACATCGACGCCGTGATCGCGAAACTCCTCCCACAGCGCCTCGCCGATCACCAGATCGAAGGCCTTGGTGGCGGCGTAGGTGCCGACCATCGCTTGACCCTGGAAGCCGGCCAGCGAGGACACGATGATCAGCCCGCCGCGCCGTCGCTCTCGCATCCTCTCACCGAAGTGATGTGCAAGGATGACGGGACCACGGCAATTGACCTCGACCATCTTGAGCTTGTCTGCGAGGCTGACCTCGAGAAACTTGCCGACCACCGAATGCGCCGCATTGTAGACGACCAAGCCGATCTCGAGCTCACGGGTCTCGGCGTGCACTAGGGTCAGAAGGTCAGGCGCGGCGAGATCTACTAGCAGCGATCGCGTTTGCACTCCGTACTCGACCGCCAGAGATTGGGCCAAGGTTTGCAAAGGCTCGGCGGAGTCGGCGAGCAGAACCACATTCAAACCCTTGCGCGCGAGCTGGCGAGAGTACGCCGCCCCCATGCCGGTCGAGCCGCCGGCGACAAGAGCCCAGGGTCCGTAACGACTGCGAAAATCCTTGTCGGAAAACATCATCCGTTCTTTAGCCGCGCGCGAGCCTGGTTGACCAGCGCGCACGCTGCCAGGCGATCTGCCTATGTCCGGCGTGACCCCAAGGCAACGCTGCTGAGCAAGGTAAAGCGGGCTGTAAGGCCTGGGCCGGTCCGCTCGGTCGGCCGGAATCTGAGTCTTGGATGAGCTGTATACTTGCGGTCGTGCCCCGTTGTATAAACGCGCGCGCCAAAGGGATCGAGATTGGATCTTGCCGGTCCGCAGCGCCGATAGGAGGGTTCCCCATGAAGCTTAGTCCGATGCTGCTCGTGATCGCGGCTGCGTTCGTGCTCTCGTTCTCAATGGCTGCGCCGCCGGCGCTGGCCGGGGACGAGGACTGTATCACCGGTAGCGTGCCTGAAGCGGCTGCGGATGGTGCTCAGGTCAGCGCGGTGCGCGCCCAGGTCGACGCGGCCTGCCCATGCCTGCAGCTCTGGAACAAGTCGTCGGACTACGTGAAGTGCACCAAGGGTGTCATCGCTGCGCGACTAGAAGCGGGAGAGCTGCGCAGTCGATGCGCGCGTGTGCTGAAGCGGCTGTACGCCAAGACTACGTGCGGCAAGCGCATCAGCCGTCACTACCGACCGTGCATCGAGAAGAGCCTCAAGACGGGCAAGATCAAGTGCGCTCTCAAGGCGTTCACCAAGAGCGACGGCCAGACGCCGACGGGCGCGTGCCAACCGAGCGAGCGGGCGGACAAAGTTCCTTGCCCTGCGTATTCCAACTGCACAGACGCAGCCGACACCAACCATGACTTGAAGATCGCGGCTCCCGGAGATGACGGCGCCTGTGTGCTGCCGCCGACGCCTTCTCCCACTCCGTCCGCAACGCCGACCCAGACGGCGCTGCCCACCAATACTCCGCTCGCCAACGGCGCCGCCTGCAGCATGGGTTCGCAATGCGCCAGCGGCGCCTGCGTCGATGGAGTGTGTTGCAGCTCCTCGTGTGCCGGATCCTGTCTCGCGTGCACTGCGGCCAAGAAGGGCGGCGGCAGCAATGGCGTCTGCGGCGCGATTGCCAGCGGCAGCGACCCCGATTCGGAATGCCCAGCTGAAGCGGCCTCGACCTGTGGCAGCACCGGCAGTTGCAATGGCGCCGGTGCCTGCACTCTTCATCCGGCAGGGACGGTCTGCGCCGCTGGCGCTTGTCTGCCCAACTCGATGGCCCTCCCGCCGTTGACCTGTAATGGCGGCGGCGCGTGCATTTCTACCGGATTGACTCAATGCGGTGACGCCGACCCTTGCACCACGGATAGCTGCAGCGGCGGGATCTGCACTTACACGCACAACAGTGCCGGCTGTGATGACGGCGCCGCCTGCACCATCAACGACCAATGCGGCGGTGGAGCCTGCGCCGGCACGCAGATCACCATGGATTTGCACAGCGGCATCACTCAGGAGATCCCTTTCGATGGCCCAGGCGGCTTCGTCTATTTCGATCAGCAGGTCGTCACCGTCACCAACAAGCCATTCCAATTGACCTTGGTGGATGCGACGAGCCCTCCAGGCTTTGTGCGTGAGTCGATTGCAAGCAACTGTATTTCGGATCCGATCGACACTGAGCAGTATCGATGTACGCACGATCTCTTATGGCGCGCGACCAGTGCCTGTCAGGGGGATGGCACCTACCAATTGTCGATGCAGATCAGCTGCTCTCCGGGCGTCAGCGGCTGCGGCTTGTGCAGCGGGACTCAGGTGATCCAGATCGGTTCCGACACGTCGAATTGGTGCGATTAGCGTGCGCTCTCCGAGCGCGCTCCGATGTAGCGTGCGCTCTCCGAGCGCGCCAAACTCGGGTCTACCGCCATCCTCCGGGGCATATCGATTAACTGTAGCTCCCCTTCTCCCGCCGGCCATGCGGGAGAAGGGCAGTCCAGTGCGCGGGGTGGCGTTAGCGACAAG
>DASPMH010000094.1:0-6333 GCA_035627175.1 Terriglobales bacterium
GGATGATTTTCAAGCCGGCGTACAACGTTTTCGTTGCCAACGGCGGGCAGCAGGCGCTCGACATCGTCCGCTCGGCCCAGATCGATGTCGTCACTCTCGATTTGCGCATGCCGGCAATGTCCGGCGTCGAGGTGATGGAACGTATCAAGGCGCTCGATCCCGACATCGAGGTGATCATCGTCACCGGGTACAGCTCGATCGACTCCGCCGTCGCTGCCCTACGGCACGGCGTCTTCGACTACGTCTCCAAGCCGTTCGATGTCTCGGAGATCCGCGACCTGGTCAACCGCGCCGTCAAGCGGCGGCGCGAGAGCCTGCGCAGCCGTCGCGCCAAGGAAGACTTCCTCGCCAATGTCTCTCACGAGTTGCGCACGCCACTGAACGCGATCCTCGGCTACACCGCGATGCTTGCCGAGGAACTCGAACAGAATCTTCACCCCGATCTCCAGCACGCGATCTACCGTCTGCAAGCCAGCTCCTACGACATGTTTCGGCTGGTAGAGAACGTGCTGCTGCTAAACGAGATCGAATCCGGTGAGCTGCAGCCCGAGAACGCTCCTTTCGACATGCGCTCGGCGGTGGAGATTGCGGTCAACAAGTTTGCCGCTCAGGCGTCAAAGAAAGGCATCGAGCTGCGCGCCGACCTGCCGAGTGAAGAGCTGAGGCTGATCAGCGACCGCGACAAGGTAGAGCGGGTGATCTGGGCGCTGCTCGACAACGCCATCAAGTTTACCGACGCCGGCCGAGTCACCATCACTGCGCAACGGCTGTGGACCGACCAGGGCATTGAGATCCAGGTCCACGACACCGGCATCGGTATGGCCCCGGAGGAGAAAGAGACAGCGCTCAGCGGTCTGTCTCAGGTAGATCCGTCTTCGCGCCGGAAATTCAGCGGCTTAGGCCTCGGCCTTCGTATCGCCACTCGCCTGCTCGACCTGCTCGGCGGCACGTTGTGTGTCCAGAGCGCACCGGGCCAAGGCACCATCGTGGTCGCCGAGCTGCCGCTGCAGCCGCCCGAGCCCGGACCGCAGCTGCACTGAGGCCGCGATGACGGACACCGCGGTCAGCAGTTTTCTCGGTTGCCGCACCTGCCAGACTCTGGTGCCGGTGCCGCTCGCCGTTGCCGGCGAGTTCCAGGATGACGCCGGCGATGTCCTGCTGTCGATCAGCGAATTCTTGCGCGAACACCAATTCCATCCGATCGCGCAGTTCCGCAAATCGGGAGCCGACACTTTGGCCGACCTGCCCCTCTGGGATCCGCTGGCGACGCTGCGCTTCGAAATTTCGGACGGCAGTGAAGTCTACGTCGCCACTTGCATCCGCACCTCGGTCGACGAGCCGCGCAGCTTCCGCTTCGCGCCTGGGCGTCTGCCGGCTCAGGAAGCGGAGCTGGAGCTCGACTTCGGCGATCTTCGCCGCAGCCTCGATCTCGAGTTCTACCCGCACGCGCTACGTCCGACCAAAGTCGATGATCTGATCGAGGTGCTGACCGATCGCATCGGACGACTCGACGCCGACTCACTCGACATCGCCTTCGACGTCGCCGACGACCCTTGTTGTTCGGTCGCGCCGATGCCACCGGACACCGTCGAGGCAGTGATCGCAGCCTCTGCCCGCATTTTCGATCCGTGGGAGCTCGATAAGGTCAGCCGTTTCCTGCGCGACAACTCGCGAGAGGATGGACTGTTGGCGCTCCGTATCCGCAGGCGCAGCTTGCGCTAGTGCTGGTGCCCGCCCCCTTTTCGGCGAGATTCGCCGGCTCGGATGTACCGCTAGCTTGACTGGGTCGGACGCATGCCTAATAACGGCCGCGTTTCGATCTACGTGATTTGATGCGGAATTTCGCCGAAGCCCTCGACGGGGTCGCGTCTCTCGAGCGGCTGCCGCCGGCACCGCGACGAGTGCTAGACCGGGCCTTGGCGGCGCGCCCGATCGGCAGCGACGAGGCGTTGAACCTGCTGACTTCGGAGGACGCGGGGCTCGTCGAGGCGATGATCGCCACCGCCGGCGCGGTCCGCACACGGCTCAAGGGTACCGTCGTCACCTACTCTCCCAAGGTCTTCTTGCCGATCACCAATCTCTGCCGCGACCGTTGCTCCTACTGCACCTTCCGCGCCGATCCCGGCGACCCGCACGCGTGGACGATGCTTCCCGATGAGGTTCGCAGCGCCTGCTCGCGCGGCCATCAGCTCGGCTGCATCGAGGCGTTGATGTGCCTCGGCGACAAGCCCGAGCGTGCTTTCCGCTCGTACCGGGCGACGCTGCAGAGCCTCGGACAAGACTCGACCATCGACTATGTCGGCGAGGCGTGCCGTATCGCGCTCGAGCAACAGATGCTGCCGCACACCAATGCCGGCGTCATGTCGCGCGACGAGATGGCGCGGCTGCGTCCGCTCAACGTCAGCATGGGACTGATGCTGGAGAACGTCTCACCGCGCCTGCGCGCCAAGGGCGAGGCCCACTACTACGCTCCCGACAAGGATCCACGTCTGCGCTTGCAGATGCTCGAGGAAGCGGGCGAGCTGCGCATTCCGTTCACCACCGGGATCTTGCTCGGCATCGGCGAGACGCCCTCAGAGGTCATCGACAGCCTCGCTGCGATCCGCCGTCTGCAGGCCGAGTACGGCCACATTCAGGAAGTCATCATCCAGAATTTCCGCGCCAAACCCTCGACTCCGATGGCCGACCGGCCCGAGCCCGGCAGCCTCGACATGGCGCGGACGATTGCCGTGGCGCGCTTGATGATGCCGGGGATGAACCTTCAGGCACCGCCGAACCTCAGCCCCAATGACCATCGGCTCCTTTTGGCAGCGGGAATCAACGACTGGGGTGGCATCTCTCCGCTGACTCCCGACTACGTCAATCCGGAGGCGCCGTGGCCGCACGTCGCGGTGCTGTCGCAGACCTGCGCTGACGCCGGCTTCCGCTTGCAGCCGCGACTGCCGATCTACCCCGAGTACCTCGAGCGTGACGACTTTCTCGACCCTGCCCTACGTCCGGCGATCGCCGCACGCACGGCGGCTACAGGAGACCTTCCATGTTGCTGAGCAAGCTACGCGAGTTGATGCTCGATGACAGACCGCTGGAGATGCATCTGTCCGCCGCGAGCCCTCGCATCGCCGCGATCCTCGAACGTGGCCTCGCTGGCAACGAGCTGTCGTTCGATGACGGCATGGAGCTGCTCGCCATCGAAGAAGGCAACGATCTCCCCGCCCTGATCCACACCGCCGACACCCAGCGGGCGCGCACTGTCGGCGAGGTGGTCACCTACGTCGTCAACCGCAACATCAATTTCACCAACGTCTGCTTCGTCGGCTGCCAGTTCTGTGCCTTTGCGCGCCATCGCAAGGACGACGATGCGCGCACCGACTCGACCGAAGACCTGCTCGCCAAAGTTCAAGACGCGATCGATCGCGGCGCAACCGAGATCTGCATGCAGGGCGGCATCAACGCCGAGATGGAAGCCTTCGGCTATCGCGATCTGCTGACCGCGATCAAAGGCCGCTTCCCACGCATCCACATCCACGCCTTCTCGCCAATGGAGATCATGTACGGCGCTCGCCGCACCGGGATGGGCTATCGCGACTACATCGCCATGCTGCGCGATGCCGGTCTCGGCACCATCCCCGGCACCGCTGCCGAGATCCTCGACGATGAGGTCCGCGAGATCCTCAGCCACAAGAAGGTCGACGTGCAGACGTGGATCGAGATCATCACCACGGCGCACAAGCTCGGCATCCGTACCTCGTCGACGTTGATGTACGGCCACATCGAGAAGCCGCACCATGTCATTCGCCATCTCGAGCTGCTGCGCTCGATTCAGAAAGAAACCGGCGGCTTTACCGAGTTCGTCCCGCTGCGCTTCATCCACACCTACACCACGCTCTATCAAAAAGGGTTGGTCGATCCGCCGCCGAAGGGCTGGGTCGACATGCGGATGTATGCGGTCAGTCGCTTGATGCTCAACGACCACATCCCCAACCTGCAGACTTCGTGGGTCAAGCTCGGCACCGAGCTGTCGCAGCTGAGCCTGCTCGCCGGCTGCAACGACTTCGGCGGCACGTTGATGGAGGAGCAGATTTCCAAGTCCGCCGGTGCCGATGCCGGCGAGTACCTCGCCCCCGAGGCGATCCGCGAGCTGATCGAAGGCGTCGGCCGCGTCGCGGCGGAACGGACAACTACCTATGGCACGGTCGCAAGGGATGGGGACTCGGAAGCGGGTCACGGTGTTGGCTGGCGGGGTCGGAGCGGCGCGCTTGCTGCGGGGGTTGCGCTCGCTCATTGAGCCGCGCGACCTGACGGTCGTCGTCAATACCGGCGACGACGAAGTCTTCTTTGGCCTCCACGTTTCTCCCGACATCGATACCATCCTTTACACCCTCGCGGACCTAGCCGACGCGGCCCAGGGATGGGGCCGCCGCGGCGATTCCTATCGCGGTCTCGGAGAGCTGGCGCGCTTCTATCCCGACGCCTGGTTCCGCCTCGGCGATCTCGATCTCGCCACCCACGTCTATCGCACCGATCGGCTGCGCTGCGGCGACAGCCTGAGCACCATCACCGCCGCCCTGGCGCGTTCGCTCGGCGTCGAGGCTCGCATCGTGCCGATGACCGATGCGCCGGTGCGAACCTTCGTCACCGTCGCCGGCAAAGGTGCCCTCGCCTTTCAGCAGTATCTCGTCCGTGACCACGCCGCCGGTACCGTCGAACGTATCGTTGCCCGCGGCGCCGCCCGCGCAGAACCGGCAGAGGGCGTAGTCGACGCGATCACCGGCGCCGATGCCATCGTGCTGCCGCCGAGCAACCCCTTTGTCAGCATCGGGCCGATCCTCGCCGTGCGCGGCGTGCGGGCGGCGCTGCGCGCCGCCGGCGCCCCGGTGGTAGCAATCAGTCCGTTGATCGGCGCCCGTCCGGTGAAGGGTCCGCTGCATCGCATGCTCTCCGGGCTGGGCCATGAGGTCTCCGCTCTCGGCGTCGCCCGCCTCTACCGCGGGCTCGCCGACATCTTCGTCATCGATCGACAGGACGCGACACTAGCACCGGCAATCGCAAAGCTCGGCATGACACCACTGGTGACCGATACGCTGATGAGCAACGCGGCCAAATCGCGGCGGCTAGCTCGTCAGGTTCTGGCGGCGGCGGCGATTCCTCGCTAACAGACCCGGCCATGTCTCTGATCCTGACCGCTGTCTCAGGCCTACCGGTGGTGCAACCGGGCGATGATCTCGCCGGGCTGCTGATTGCCGCCCTCGCGCCGATTGGGTTGGAGAGCGGCGATATTCTGGTTGTTTGTCAGAAGGTCGTGTCCAAGGCCGAAGGCCGAATTTGTCGCCTCGATGGCATCGCACCTTCGCCATTCGCCCTCGAGATCGCGGCGCAGACTCAAGGCAAGGATCCGCGCATCGTCGAGATCATTTTGCGCGAGAGCAAACGCATCGTGCGCATGGATCGCGGTCATCTGATCGTCGAAACCCGCGGCGGATGGGTCTGCGCCAATGCCGGCGTCGACGAGTCGAACGCGCCTTCCGCCGACACCGTCATCCTTCTTCCCGAAGATCCCGATTTATCAGCGCATCGCCTGCGCGACGCGCTGCAGCAGCACTTCGATCGTCACCTCGCCGTGCTGATCACCGACACCTTCGGCCGGCCCTGGCGTGAAGGTTTGGTCGACTTTGCGCTAGGGGTCGCGGGGATGGACGCCCTGCTCGACCTGCGCGGTGCAACCGATATGAACGGCCGCGAGCTGCACCATACGGTGATGGCGCAGGCGGACGCGCTTGCCGCGGCCGCCGGTCTGTTGATGATCAAAGGAGCCGGCCTCGCCGCCGTCCTGGTGCGGGGGTACAGATACCCCCCCGCCGCCGGCACGGCGCGCTCACTGGTGCGGGCGCGCGAGCTCGATCTGTTTCGCTGATACCGCTCTCGCCGTCCCGGCGCTCGCATCTTCCTCTTCGCCCAATCGCCACAGCAGGCCCAGCAGCCTCCAGTTACAGCCGCTGCACCAGATATCCCCGCTGGCGGCCCGGCCGCGGTGTACGTGCGCCAAGGCAATGCCGTCACGAAAGAGCTCGCGGCGGATGAAGTCGACGATGCGCTCGGCTCGGCTGCGATAGTGGTTCTGACCTGTGGCGTGTCTCAGCGCCAGCAAGGCCTCGGCGGCATAGCTGTTGGTTGACAACGAGAAGTGGCCGTCGTCGCCGCGCTGCGCCGCGCTGGCGGCATAGGCGCCGCGCTCTTCGTGCCACAAGGGCTCGATTCCGCGGGCGACGCTCTCGGCTCGTTCGATCCACTGGTGCTGGTGCGTCTGCGTGTAGGCCATAGCGAAGGAGCGGGCCA
>DASPMH010000095.1:0-5311 GCA_035627175.1 Terriglobales bacterium
CCGGTTGAGAAAATCATCGCCGAGCGACCCGCCGCTGACCAGCACCCGAGTGGTGCCCTCCGCAGGCCGGCGGACCCTCTCGCCGACCGCGACAATCTCCCGGCGAATCGGCGTGCCGGTCAACACCGTAGCCGATGCCCGGAAATGCTGGGCTGCCTCCGGAAAATGGATGTGAACCCGGTCGGCGAAGCGGGCAAAGGCGCGATTGGTCAGACCGGGCTTGGCGTTGGGCTCGTGCAGTACGATCGGAAGCCGCAGCAGCCGCGCCGCGAGCAGCGCTCCGGCGGAGGCATAGCCGCCGAAGCCGATGACGAGCTCGGTGCGCGCCTGGCGCAGCAACCGCGCCGCCGCCGCCAGGCCGGCGCTGGTCACCACAACCGCGCGCGCCTTACCCAGCAGTCCGGTGCGCAGCCAACGTGCCGTCGGCACGCACTCGAGCCGATACCCTGCCGCGGGCACGAGTTGGTTCTCGTAGCCGCGGGCGCTGCCGATGAAGAGAATCTCGACATCGCGCCGGTGCTGCCGGTAGGCCTCGGCGATGGCCAAGGCCGGATAGACGTGGCCTGCCGTGCCACCGCCGAGGATCGCTATCCGCCGCGCCATGCTGCCAGTGTACCGCATGCCGTTTGCGTCCGCGCCAGGTCCGTGAAACCACAGCGTCCGTGTCCGACAGTCCCGCTGCCGCTGCCTCGATCCCGTACGGCCGTATCGCTGCGGCCGCCGCCGCCTTGCTGCTGCTGTTCTTCGCCGGCCGTCAAGCGGGCGAGGTCGTGCCGCGCTTCGTGCTCTGGGTCGAGTCACTCGGCGTCTGGGGACCGCTGGCATTCGTTGCCGGCTACGTCATCGCGGTAATCGCCTTCGTGCCGGGGTCGGTGTTGACCCTCGCCGGTGGTGCGCTGTTCGGTCTCGGCTGGGGTGTCGTCTACGTCTTCGTCGCCGCGGTGATCTCCTCGGCACTCGCGTTTCTGATCGCCCGCTATCTTGCCCGCGCTACCATCGAACGGCGGCTGGCGGACAATCCCCGCTTCCGCGCCATCGACCGCGCCATCGCGGCCGAGGGCCGTAAGATCGTCTTCCTGCTGCGGCTGTCGCCGGTGTTTCCGTTCAGCCTGCTCAACTATGGGCTAGGGCTGACCAAGGTCAGCTTCGCCGACTACATGATCGCGGCGCCCGCGATGCTGCTCGGCACCATCCTGTACGTCTACTACGGCAAGCTCGCCGGCGACGTCGCCGCTCTCGCCGGTGGGGCCGCGCCCGACAAAGGCAGCGGTTACTACGCCGCGCTGGTGATCGGCCTGATCGCAACCGCGGCGGTGACCACCGTCGTCACCCGTACGGCGCAGCGTGCCCTGCGTGACGCGACCGGAAGCGAGCCATGAGCCTGCACGATGTCCGTATAGCGCCGCTCGACGAGCACAACCGCGCGCTGCTCGCCAATGTCCATCCCGAGCCCTACGACAACCCGACGCCGAGCGGCCGCTACAATCTGGCGGTGATCGGCGCCGGCACGGCGGGCCTGGTCACCGCCGCCGCGGCCGCCGGCCTCGGCGCCAAGGTCGCTTTGATCGAGCGCGATCTTCTCGGCGGCGATTGCCTCAACGTCGGCTGCGTTCCTTCGAAGAGCCTGCTGCGCGCTGCCCGGGCGGTCCATCAAGCCCGCCATGCCGGGGTGTTCGGCGTCAACGTCGGCGACGTCTCGGTCGACTTCGCCGCGGTGATGGAGCGCATGCGCCGCTTGCGCGCCGAGATCAGTCGCAACGATTCGGTCGCCCGCTTCCGCTCGCTCGGCGTCGATGTCTACATCGGCCACGGCCGGTTCGCCGGCGGTAACAGCATCGAAGTGGAGGACCGCGAGCTCGAGTTCGCCCGGGCCGTGATCACCACCGGCGCACGGGCCTCGGCGCCGCCGATTGCCGGCTTGGACGAAGTTCCGCATCTGACCAACGAGAATGTTTTCTGGCTGACCGAGCTGCCGCGGCGGCTGCTGGTGTTGGGAGCCGGGCCGATCGGTTGTGAGCTCGGCCAAGCGTTCCGCCGCTTCGGCTCGGAGGTGACCATCGTCGCCAACGAGATCCTCCCCAAGGAGGAGCGGGAAACCGCTGCGGTGGTGGCGGAATCGTTGCGCCGGGATGGCGTTCGCCTGGAGCTGGGCGTGCAGATCCGCCAAGCGAGCCGCCGCGGCAGCGAGGTGGTGTTGCGCTATGAGCGAGACGGCGAGGCGAGCGAGCTGCTCGGTGATCACCTGCTGCTCGGTGCCGGGCGTGCCGCCAACGTCGACGATCTCGGCCTCGAGCGAGTCGGCGTCGAGTACAGCGACAAAGGCGTGCGCGTCGATGACGGGCTCCGCACCACCAATCCGGCGATCTACGCCGCCGGCGACGTCTGCTCGAAATACCAATTCACCCATGCTGCCGACGCGATGGCACGGATCGTCATCCAGAACGCGTTGTTCTTCGGCCGCAAGCGCGCCAGCGCCCTGACGATTCCCTGGTGCACCTACACCTCGCCCGAGATCGCCCACGTCGGCCTCAACGCCCGTGACGCTGCCGCGGCGGGCATCGAGACCGACACCTTCACCATTCCGCTCGCCGACGTCGACCGCGCCCGGCTCGACGGCGAAAGCGAGGGCTTCGTGCGCGCTGCGGTGCGCAAGGGTAGCGACAAGCTCGTCGGTCTCACCATAGTCGCCGAGCACGCCGGCGAGATGATCGGCGAGGCGGTGCTGGCGATGAATCAAAGCATCGGCTTGTCGAGCTTCGCCAACACCATCCATCCCTACCCGACCCAGGCCGAAGCACTGCGCAAGCTCGGCGACGCCTACAACCGCACTCGGCTGACGCCGAAGGTGAAGTTGCTCTTCGAGCGCCTCCTCTCGTGGAGAAGGTAGGGGCGCGGCGGCGCGACAGTAGGGACACCGCGGCGGGGGTTCGCCGCGCAGAAATCCTCCGCGCCCTGCGGCGGGGCATTTCAGTCGCGGCGGGTGGTGGATTTCGGGCGCTGCATCAGCGCGGTGCGCGGGCGGACGTCGCGGAGGTTTTCTTCCGGCAGATCCGAGCCGCCGTCGATGGTGACGTCGATCGGCACGCCCGACTGCTCGACTACCGCTTGCCGCACTCGCTGCATGTCGACCCGGCCGCGCCAGCCGTACTTGTCGATCAACCGCACCGCTTCTTGATAGAGCCCGGGCTTTAGCGTGTAGATGTCCTTGTGCACCTCGATGAAGACCCGTCCATCGCGCGCGCCGACCTTGACCGGTTGGTAGAGGAACTCGCCGGGGACGCCGACCGGGATCAGCTCGAAGAGGCGCTCGATGTCCTCGGGATAGAGACGGACGCAGCCGTGGCTGACCTGCATGCCGACGCCCCACGGAATGTTGGTGCCGTGGATCGCGTACATCGGCAGAGTCAGCTCGATGCGATGCTTGCCCAAAGGATTGTCCGGGGCACCGCCGGCGATGAAATCGGGAGCGGGCTTACCCATGCGGCGGTGCTCGGCCTTGATCGATTCGGGCAACACCCAGGTCGGATTGAAGGTCTTGCCGCGCACCTTGAACTTCCCTTCCGGGGTGCGCCACTCGTCGCGACCGAGACCGACAGGATAGGTGACCACCATCGCGGCGTTCTCGCCGAAGGGTTGAAAGTAGTAGAGCCGCATCTCGGGGATATTGACGCGGACGCCGGTGAACTCGGTTTCCGGCAGGATATATTCCGTCGGCAGCAACAGCGCTTGTCCGGCCGGCGGCAGCCACTCGTCGACTCCCGGATTGGCGTCGCTGATCTCGTTGTGACCCAGGCTGTAGTAGCGAGCGATGTCGAGGAAAGTGTCCTTCTCCCGCGCCTCGTAGAAGGTCGGCCGGCCGATCACCGTCTTCGCCATCTTCAGGTCGGTGCTGCGCCGCGCCAGGTGCGGCTTTCCCGCCTCGGGCTTGTTCTGAAACGATGACTCGCTCCACTCGTTGGGACGAGCGGCGGCCGAGCCCGCAGAGATGAGTAAGGCGGCTATGCCAAGGACAAGCGGCGAAAGTCTCTTCATGTTCACTAGCCTATGAAAGCACACAGAAATGGCCAAACCAAGGTAAGCCCATGAGCGATGCCCGCTTTGTTCCATGCGGCGGCTGGTCCTCGCCGATCAGCGCCGAGCTCGCCACCACCCGGACGGTCGACCTCAGTCGCGGCCTCGGCCAAATTCAGCTCGACGGCGAGGATACTTACTGGATCGAGGGACGCGTCAATCCGACTCGCAATGTCATCGTCAGCTTCGGCGCGCGTGGCGAGGTCAGCGATGCCGTCCCCCCACCCTTTCATGCTCGCACCCGGGCGCACGAATATGGCGGCGGCGAGTTCACCGTCGCCGCCGGTTCGGTGTTCTTCGCCAACGATCTCGACCAACGGCTGTACCGCCGCGACCGCTATCGCCGCCCGGTGCCGATCACGCCGCCCGGTCCGTGGCGCTATGCCGACCTCACCGTCGATCGCAATCGCAACCGTCTGATCTGCGTCCGCGAGGACCACGAAGCTGCCGGCCGCGAGCCGATCAGCGCGCTGGTCGCTGTCGACAAGCAGGGCCATACCCGGCCGTTGGTGCTGGTGAGCGGCAGCGACTTCTACTCGTCTCCTCGGGTCAGCCGGGACGGTACCAAGCTCGCCTGGCTCAGCTGGAATCACCCGAACATGCCATGGGACGCAACTGAGCTGTGGCTCGGCCAGTTGAGCAAGGAAGGCGCGGTGCTCGACGCGCGGCGGATCGCCGGCGGCGACAGCGAATCGATCTTCCAGCCCGAATGGTCGCCGGCGGGATTCCTCTACTTCGTCTCCGACCGCACCGGTTGGTGGAACCTGTATCGCATCGTCGGCGACCAGCAGCAGTCCGTCTGCCCGCGATCCGCCGACTTCGGCGTACCGCAGTGGAACTTCGGCGCAACGACCTACGGCTTCGAGAGCGAAAAGCGCATCGTCTGTAGCTTTCAAGAGAACGGCACCTGGCATCTTGCCAGCGTCGACGCCGAAGGCGGGGCGCTGACGGTCATCCCCACGCCCTATACCGAGATCGCGCATCTGCGCGTGCGCCGGCAGCACGCCATCTTCCGCGCCGCTTCGCCGCAGGTGCCCTACGAGATCGTCCGCTTCGATTTGACGCGGCGGGTGCCACTGTCGTTGCGGCACGGCGGCGAAAGTCTCGAGGCGCGCTACTTCTCGATGCCCGAAGCGGTGCAGTTCGCCACTACCGGCGAGCAGCAGGCCCACGGTTTTTTCTATCCACCGGCGAACCCTGAGTACGCCGTCCCAGAGGGAGAGAAGCCGCCGCTGATCGT
>DASPMH010000096.1:0-7766 GCA_035627175.1 Terriglobales bacterium
CGCAGGTCGGCAAACGAGGATGCCCGCTCCGCTTCGGTGCGGCGGATTCTCGCTACGGCCGAGATGGGCGCCGCCTTGCCGCGTGATCCGATCGTCAGCCGCCGCGTGCTGCCGCCGGCGCAGCAGCGCGCTTCGATCCTCGCAATCCAAACGGGACTGGAAGCGTTGCAGCGCGCCCGCCGTCGCGACGATCCGGCGATTGTCGCTTCGGCTTTGCTTTCGCTTTGCTGGCGGATGATGGATGTCCGCACCGACGAGCGTCTGGAGCAATCGCGCGAGCTGTTGACCATCGCGCGCGCCGGCGATGACCGCGATTTCGAGCAGGAGGCGCGCCTGCTGCACCTCTACTACCAGCTGGTCAGCGGCGATATCCGCACAGTCGATCAGGAGCTCGCGGCGTTCGGCGCGATGCTGACGCAAGCGAAGGAGCCGCTTTTCCACTGGCTGCATCGATGCCTGCTCGCCATGCGGGCTCATCTCGATGGTCGCTTGGCGGAATCGGAGGCTCACGCTCTGCAGGCGCCCCAGGAGGGCGTCGGCTTGCCGCCGCACCTGGTGCAGAACGCGATGGCCAGCCAGATGTTTGCGATTCGCACGTCGCAAGGGCGGACCGGTGAGACTCTGCCGATGCTCGAGATGGTGTTGGCGACCTATCCGCAGCAGACCGCGGCGCGTGCGGTGATTGCCGGCGCTTTGTGCGAGCTCGATCGATTCGACGAAGCACGCCAGCATCTGCAAGTGCTGGCGGCGGACGATTTCAGGCAGGTGTTCGGCTCGCCGCTCACCTGGTTCACCACCGCCGTCGGGCTGGCACGGATTTGCAGTCGTCTCGAGGCCAAGCGCGAGGCAACGACGCTGTACGCCGCAATCCTTCCGTATGCCGACACCTGCGTGGTGAACCCTCCTGGTTTCAATTGCTACGGCGCGACAGCGGGATACCTGGCGATGTTGGCGGCTACCACGGGGCAGGTTCGCAAGGCGATCGCGCATTTCGAGGCGTCGCACACGATCAACACGCGCCTGCGCGCATGGCCGGCGCTTGCCCATACGCAATACGAGCACGCTCGTTTCTACTGAGTCGCGGGGACCGCCACAGCCCGCGGGTGCGGAAGCTGCTGCGCCAGTCGCATATGGCCGCGACCGACCTCGAGCTGACCGGTCTGCTCGAATGGATCGGGAAGCTCGCTCAGAACTAGTCGAGGGACTGTTGCAGTGCGATCGCGATGGCGGCGCGCTGCTGATGGCTGACCGCGCCCCGTAGGTGCAGCCGCTGCAGGGACGAAAGGAAGCGATAGTCCTGATCGCTCCCAGGAACAGGAGCAATCATCCCCTGGCGCACGCTGGCCTCGATCGCCGCAGTGGCTTCTTCGTCGCTCAACTGCGCTGCTCGGCAGAGGCGATCCAATCGAAACGTCGTGCCGTCGGCAATCGCTGCACAGCTCAATAGCTGCCGTGCCGCGCTCGGCAGGTCGTGCAGCTCAGTTTCGAGCAGCGCGCCCAAGGAGTCGGGAACAACGAGCGGATCCTCATCGTGGCCGCTCGCCCGACTGAGCTCGCGAATGAACAATGGGTTGCCATCCGCCAATTCCAGAAGCTCGGCGAGCCGCCCGGGCGAAGGCAGCTGACCGATGACGGCTTCGGCGAGCTCGTGGCTGGCGCCCGGATCGAGTCCGTTCAAATCGAGGAACTGGACTTCCGCGGAATTTCCGTCGAAGCGGCGCAAGAGCGAACGTCGATGGGTCATCACCAACAACAAAGGCACGTTGCCGAATCGCCGTAACAGGTAGCGTAGGACGAGGTGCGAGTCGGCATCGATCCACTGGGCGTCTTCGATGACCAGCATCACCGGATCGCGTGCCGCCAATTGCAGGACGGTGGAGCAGACGCTGTCGAGCAAACGAACTCTCGCTTCCGCCGGCTCGGCCGAGCTGGGTGCCTCGGCCGAATAGTGGGGACGGAGCGTGGGGATCACACGCGCCAAATCGGGTCCGGTCGCTGCAAGGGTCTGACGAATCGAAGCGGCATCGAGCACGCCGACCCAGCTTGCGAGAATCTGCACCCACGGCCAGAGCAATAAAGGATCGTCCGACTCATCGCATACGCCTTTGAGAACCCGCACACTCTGGGCGCGCACGCGTGTCGCAAAGGTCTCCAGCAGGCGTGTCTTGCCGATGCCCGCGGCCCCTTGAACGAACAGGGCGCGACCGTGACCTGCCGTCGCCTCCTTCAAACACGACGCGAGTTGCTCCAGCTCCAGCTCGCGCCCGATCAGCTCCAGATGGGGCAGGGCCGCGGTCGACAATCGCACCTCGCCGACGAAGCGATAACCGAAGCGCGGGAAAGAGCGCAGCAACCTCTGGCGCCCATCGCTATCCCCCAGCGCCCGGCGCAGGCGACTCATGCAGGCGTTGACGGCGGAGCGCGTGACCACCCGTCCGTTCCATACCGATTCCACCAGCTCCGCGTGTCCAACGACTCGATCGCGTTTGTGGATCAGATCGAGCATCAGATCGAACACCCGTGGCTCGAGCGTTACCGGTATCCCGTTGCGGCGCAGTTGCCGGCGCTGCGGATCGACCTCGCAGTCGTCGAACGACAGGACAACGCGCTTCATCAGCTCGCCGCCCTAAAACATCGCTGAACGTTGGTGTCGCGCAAAGATCAGACTCCCGGTCGGAAACTCGTATGCGTTCCGTGAGGGTTCAACAAGGCTACCGAGGCGTCGCTTCTCTATGGTGAGCCCTCGTTGGTCATCGACGCTGGAGGCAAAATGCGCGCAACCGCAGTTCTGAATCTCGTTCTGGTCACTACCTTGTTCTCGGCGCTGCCGGCGGTCGGGCAGCTGAGCGAAACGCAACGAGCTTGCGTCCTCGCACTCAATAAGGATGCGATGGCGCTCGCGGCCCAGCAGGGGAAGGAATCGCTCGGGTGCATCAAGGCCGCCGGCAAGCAGACGTTGATCGGCAACGCACAGGATTGTCTCACCGCGGATTTGAAGCTCAAGCTCGCCAGCCGCAAAACCAAAACGATCAAGGACGCGGCGGCATATTGCGCCGTCGTACCCCCGTTCGGCTACACCGGCGCGGCCGTGATCAATGACAGTGCGCCGCGGGGCGAGTTGGATCTGGTTGCCGATGTTTTTGGTGCGAGCCTGGATGCTGCCCTGGCGAGTTGCCGCAGCGATTCGGCGCGTTGCAAGTGCCAGCAGCAGGTCGCGAAGAACGTCGCGAAGCTGGCGAAGAGCGAGCGCCAGTTGTTCCTGAAGTGCAAGAAGCAGGTGGTGGTGACGGCGACCAGTGCGAGCGATCTCGAAGCATGCGTCGACGATACGGCAACTCCCGGATCGATTACGGCAGCGCGGTTGAGCGGCGGCAAGATCGCCAAGGCCGTGATCAAATTGGGCGCGACCGTGGTCAAGCATTGCGACGTGCCGATGGTCGCCGGCGCGTTTCCCGGTGCGTGTGACGGCCAGACCGGCGCCGCCCTCGCGACGTGTCTGGCGCAGCAGGTCGACTGTCGCGTCTGTCAGACGTTGAACGACATTGACGGGCTGTCGATCGATTGCGACGCTTTCGATGACGGTACGGCCAATGCGAGCTGCGCTGACTCCGGCGTCCCGCAGACGCCGACGTTGACACCAACGAGTAGCGTTACCGCGACCGTGACGCCGACGCCGACCGCTACGGTCGAAATCGAGATGTTGACGATCAACTTCCCCGGCGGCGGGCTCGGGCGGGTTCAGGATGTCGCCAACGGCATCGACTGCACCGACACCTGCACGGTCGGCGTCGCAAGCGGGTCATCCGTGCAATTGACGGTGACATCGACCAATGTTCCTGACGGAACATTCTGGGGCTGGGGTACGCCGTGTGACGGCACCGGGCCCTGCAATCTCCAGGTCACGGAGAGCATCGCGCTGGACGCAATCTTCCTCTCGACCGTGGTGCAAATCGGCCTCGGCGATGGTCCGTTCATCGGACAGGCGCCGCCGGACTATACCCATAGCCGCGATGCCCGGCTGCGGCTGCGGAATAATGGACGTGCGCGCAGTGTGGCGGGCCTGCGCAGATTGGATTGGTCCACCAGTCCCGATGAGCTGCGCCCCGTCGAAGCGACCTTCAACGTCCTTGACCAACACGACATCAACATCAACTTTCCGGCGCAGATCTGGGATATCTTCGATGTCTATACGATCAGCCTGGCTCTGTGGGACATCAGCGGCCCCTCGCCTGTACAGATCAGCTCGGACGCCTTCAATGTTTTCCTCTCCGGTGACGTGTTCGAGTTCTGCCTCGTTGAGGGCTGGCCCGATCCCTGTCCGACTCCACCAACCTCTGGGGGCTGAGCCGGATTGTCAAAGCGCAGCGGAGCCGCGCAGGGAAGCAGAGAATCGGAAGCCGGGAACGTAACGTCAGAATTTCGCGGCACCGCGGCTCGCATGCGCTCGCCATTGGTGACGCCAGCGTCGCGAGCGGCGGGAATGGCCCCCGGCCGGGGCCGGGCGTACAACGCACGCCATGAAGCTCTACGGAACCTGGCTCTCACCCTATGCGGCGCGCGTCCTGATCGCGGCGCGCTTCAAGGGCATCGACCTGGCGGCCGTCGCTCCGGGGAGAAGGGCGAGCCCCCGCTGCGGCGGTGACCCCGATCGGCAAGATCCCGGTGCTCGTCGGGGCTTCTGCCCGTCGTGCTGCGGGCGGAGGATGGCCGAGCTCGCGGCGCATCTGGTTGATGACGTGCTCGGCGGCTTGCCGGTCCGGCAGTGGGTGCTCACTCACGACGAGGTGCAACACTACCTGCGCCACCTCATCGAGGAGCGGCGATTGGCTTGGTCGAGCTGTCATCAGAGAGCGTGTGCGTTGCGCTTCTTCTACGAGGTCACGCTCGGCCGCGAACGCAAGAGCTTCCATATCCCGCTGCCAAAGACACCGCAGAAGCTGCCGGAGATTCTCAGCCCGCACGAAGTCTCGCAGTTGCTCGCAGGCGTGGAAAATCTGAAGCACCGGGTGATGCTGATGACCACCTATGCCGGCGGTCTGCGGGTGAGCGAAGTAACCCGCTTGCGGGTGAGCGACATCGACTCGAAGCGCATGCTGATCCGCGTCGAGCAGGGCAAGGGCAGCAAGGATCGTTACACGCTGCTGTCGCAACGCCTGCTCGCCGAGCTGCGCCGCTACTACCGCGTGTATCGGCCGACCGGGTAATTGTTCCCGGCGCGTCGCAAGCAAGGCGCGCCGATGACGACGCGCAACGTGCTACGTCTCTATACTGCGGCCAAGCGGCGTGCCGGCATCCACAAGCGCGGCGGGATTCATGCGCTGCGCCACGCGTTCGCGACTCATCTGTTGGAAACTGGCACCGATCTCTTGACCATCCAGCGCTTGCTTGGGCACGGCCATCTGGAGACCACCGCCCGCTACCTGCACGTCAGCCGCCGGAGCTTGACCGCGCAGGTGTCGCCGCTCGACCGGCCTGACTCTAACCAGGCGGTCGCCGGCGTAGGCGATGCACGCCCCGTCGTCGTTGGCGACGGCGGCACGCAGTAAGCGGCCCGCCTGCGAGCTGGCCGACATCGTTCGCGCCTACGGTGCGGCCTATCGGCAAACGCAGTTGGTGACACCCGCCCAGGGCAGGGCACTGCGGGCCATCGAGCAATGTCGGACGGCCACACTGGGCGGTCACGTCGAAGGGTGCGATGTCTGCGGGGCACGCCGAGTCGCTTACAACTCTTGTCGCAATCGCCACTGCCCCAAGTGTCAGGCAACTGAACGCGCCAAGTGGGTAGCGGCCCAGCAATCGCTACTGCTGCCGATCGAGTACTTCCACGTCGTCTTCACGCTGCCACACTCGCTCAACGCGATCGCTCGCGTCAATCCACGCCGGATCTACGCCCTGCTATTCCGCGCCGCCGCGGCCACGCTGCAATGCTTCGCGAGAGATCCCCGGCACCTCGGTGCCGAGCTCGGGGTGACAGCCGTGCTGCACACTTGGGGACAGAACCTGTCTCAGCACATTCACGTCCACTGCGTGGTGACCGGGGGAGGACTGTCGGCAGATGGCCACAACTGGGTCAGTGCCCGACGCGGATTCCTCTTTCCGGTCCGCGCCCTCAGCAAAGTGTTCCGCGGCAAGTTCCTCGGTGGCCTTCGTAAGCTGCGAGCGCGCGGGCTCCTGCACTTCGCCGGCGACAGCGCCGGGCTGACCGACCAGCAGGCGTGGGGTTCGTACCTTCCGGCTTCATGCGGATTCGCCACTTCGGTCTGCTTGCTAACCGGCACCGCGCCACCAAGCTCGCTCGCTGCAGAGCGTTGCTCGAGCCAGCGACGCAGCTGGAACGCGACTTGTCCGACGACAGTAGTCTGTCTCGCGAAGCGATTCCATCTGCCGCTACTCGGTCCCAGCTCTGTCCCGTGTGCGCAGGCGGCCCGGTGCGTATCATCGAGCTGCTCGCTCCAGTCCGAGGTGTCCCGCCATGATGCTGCTGTGCACTCACCCTCGTTTTCATCCGATGATCGCCATCCACGATGCACGTACTCACGCGTCAAGGCACCGGTGCGTTAGCGATTGGATCGAAGCTGACCGTGGCGGCACTCGTGCTCTCTTCGAGGCGCTGAAGTTCTCTCAGCAACTGGTCATCGAGCGGGTGTTGCTCCTGCAGCAGCGCGAGAGCTATTGGCAACCATTGAGAGCGGCGACGATGGCCGCAATCACCTCCTCGACCGTAACGGCGAAGTCGTGATTGCTATCGATTGCGGGGCACTCCGCCGGGCTCACGTAACCCAATGCGATGTTGGTGCCGCGAATGATCTCGTCCACAGTGACCGAACCATCGCCGTCGCAGTCGCCCGCGCACGCCGGCGGCGGTGGTGGTGTGCGCGTCGCCCGCGGAACCGTCCCCGAGCCGGTCGGCGTGCGTGTTGGCGACGCCGTCGGGCACGGCTCACAATAGAGGGACACGTACGGGCATAGTTAAACTCGGACCCCGAGTAGCCGTAGGCTCGAATGCGGTATTGACCAGCCGGCAAGGCGTTGAGCCCGCAAGCCCTGTGGATGGCGGCCCGGCTACCGAGCCCACCCGAACCGGCGGAGTCGATCATGTCGCCACTCGGATCGAATAGCGTCAGACCGAGGAGGCCAACCGGCACGGCCGCACTTACGATTACGGTCGACATCTCATCGACCGAAAGCGACAACCAATCCGCCTCCCTGCTGGGTGAGATGGTGTGCGCTTCGCTGATATTGCACGCCACCGCACGTGCGGTCATTGCACTGTCGTCGGGCTCGAAAGCGTCGGGGTCGACAGGCGGCAGCGCCTCGTTGGGATCATTGGGGTCGTTTGGATCACCGAACGCAGCGACCTCACCGACACTTGTGAACAGGTCGTCGTTGACCTGCGCGAACGCCACGCGGGCGCTGAGCGCAGCGACGATGAACAGCGCAACCGATTTGATCTGATTCCCCCGCACTTCGACCGTCGAATAGACCCCTCAATCGATCTAATGCAAACAGCTGCAGCTAGATCGATAGGAAGTTCAAAACTTCGGTTGCCAGCGGTTGGATCGCATCAAGTAATGCCAACCGACGAGGCAGGCTGGGCCCTACGAAGCGCCTCGTGCTGGATCCCGACCGTGGCGATGCCGATTCGTGTCCGTAAATCCCTAGCCAGGGTGGTGGATAGCCAGCGTGAAGCTGCATTTCGCAGAATTCAGAAGTTATCCGACATAGCCGATCCCCGCTCCAAGCCTCCCTGGCGCCCCGTATCTGGT
>DASPMH010000097.1:0-2236 GCA_035627175.1 Terriglobales bacterium
CGTCGGCGTTTCGCTCGGGAGCGGCGTCGAGGTGTTGGTCGGCGGCACGGTCGCGGTGTCGGTCGGTTGCAGAGTTGCACTGGACGACGGGGACGGCAGCGAGGAAGGAGTCGCCGTCGGCGGGAGCGTCGCGGTCGGCGGGACGGTGTCCGTCGGCGGCGCCGTCGCAGTGGGCTCGCTGGTGGCGGTGGTGGTCACCGTAGGAGTAGCGACCGAAGCGCCGTCGCCATCGCCGGCGCAGCCACTGGCGATCAGCGCGGCGAGCAGCGCGGCCAGTGTGGTGGAACATTGGCCGAAGCGACCGACTGTCATGACGTCCTCCTGGGTGAATCCATCGCGAAGCACACCTTTACAATAATTCGCGCGCCAGCTGATCGAGCTTCTCTTCCGCCTGGCGCGGGCGCTGCCACGGCAGAGCAACGAGGCGGTCGATGCCAGCTTCGGCAAACTGCGCGGCTTCGCTGCGGCTGATCGCGCCGCAGCTGACGGTGATTTCGAACGGTGCATCGCTGCGACCGGCGGCGGCGAGCAGCTGGCGCAGTCGAGCTACCTTCGCCGCAGCACTGGCGGGGGTATGGCCAACGCCGTACCAGCCGTCACCCAGCTCGGCGGCGCGTTTGAGCGCAGCCTCGCTCTCGCCGCCGAACAGCAGCGGCGGATGCGGTTTCTGAATCGGCTTGGGCTCGAACTTGACCGGTCCGAAGTCGAAATACTTGCCGTGAAATTGTGGCTCCGCTTCGGTCCACAAGGCGCGCAACGCCCGTACCGATTCACGCATCCGGCCGGCGCGCGATGCGAAGTCGATGCCGGCGGCATCGAACTCCTCCTTCAGCCAGCCGGCGCCGATGCCGAGACTGAGCCGCCCCTTGGAGACGAGGTCGAGGGTCATCGCCATGCGCGCCACTGCGATCGGGTGGCGCAGCGGCAAGAGATAGATGTTGGTGCCGAGTCGGATACGTTCGGTGACCGCAGCGACATGCGCTAGCAGCACCAGAGGATCGAGCAGCGGCGTCGCCGGATTGATCGGCGGCGCGCCGTCGCGCGAATAGGGGTAGGCGCTGGTGATCTCCATGGGGAAGACCAGGTGCTCCGGCAGCCATACCGACTCGAAGCCAAGCTGATCCGCACGCCGGGCCATCGCCGGCATCTGCTCCGGACGCAGCAGAAAAAGGGGTATCCCGACCTTCATGGAGAGGCGGCTTCCCTACCCCCTCGGGCGAGCCCATTCAAATGGTGGAGAGGGCGCAAAAGCGCGGGCTGGGGAGGGAAACGCGGCTACAGTTGCCGCTGCGGTGAACAATTGTTAACGCTGCGCGGCGATGCCTCATTGCGATACCGCGGACGGTTTCGAGCGGGTGCGGCAGGCTCTCGCCTGGGCCGCCGAGAATACCCGCTACTACCAGCGCCTCTTTGGGGCATACGGGATCGCGCCCAACGGCTTGCGTGATTACGACGAGTTTCGCAGCCGGGTGCCACGCCTCGCCAAGGCCGATTTGGTCGCCAACCAGCGCGAACATCCGCCCTTCGGCGAGCTGCTTGCCGTGCCGCGCGAACGCTTCGGCTCGCTGCATACCTCGCCGGGACCGATCTTTATCCCGCGTCTGCCGGAAGAGCGCGGCGGTACGCCGGTTCTGAGTAAGTCGGTGCGTGCGATGGGCGTGCGAGCCGGCGACATCGCCCATGTGACCCTTTCGTACCACATCATGCCCGGTGGGCTGCGGCTGCACCGTGCCTTGGAGGAGGCCGGATGTCTGGTGATCAACGGCGGCACCGGCGCAAGCGAGCTGCAGGTGCAAGTCGCGCGCGCCTGGCGCGCCACGGTTTACGCCGGTACACCTAGCTTTCTCGCCAACCTCGGCGACACCGCCCGCCAGCTTGGGCTCGATCCCCGCCGCGACCTTTCTTACCGCGTCGGCTTCTCGACGGCAGAGAGCCTGACGCCGAAGCTGCGCGCCGAGCTGGAGGAGATGTTCGGCATCGAGCTCTTCGATCACTGCGGTGAAGCGCAGATCGGCCCACTAGCGGGCGAGTGCCGCGTCCACGAAGGCCTGCACCTCCATGCGCAGGATCTCTTCTGCGAGTTTTTGGACATTGAAAGCGGCGAGCCGACGGAACCCGGTGGCACCGGCGAGTTGGTGGCGACGCAGCTCGGGCCTCGGGCGCTACCGCTGATTCGCTACGCCCCGGGAGACGTCTTTCGGCTCTTGGCCGACGGATGCCCGTGTGGAGATCCGTC
>DASPMH010000098.1:0-16322 GCA_035627175.1 Terriglobales bacterium
CGCTCACAAGGAAGCGGCGCGCTGCGCCGAGCGCTCTCTGGCGGCGCTGGACACAATGGCAGCAGCGCCAGATCGCGGGCAGCGCGCAGATCGCCGGTGTCGGCGCCGTCTTCGAAGTTGGCGACGACGTGCGCGAGGCGGCGTTCGTCCTCCGGCCGTTCGCCTAGGCGTAGACGCAGCAGCGCAAGCAGCGCGCGCAGCTCCCAGCTCATCGCGCCCTGTTCGCGAGCCAGGTCGCGGGCTTGTTCGAAACACGCGATCGCCTCGCCGACCACCGCGGAGGTCCGCCGCGTCGCCATCAGCAGGATCTCGCCGTGAATCCGGTGAACCTCCGCGAGGTAACAACGGTCCCCCGTCTCGCGCGCGGTCCCCAAGGCCTCCGCGATCGCCCGCAGCGCATTGTCCGTTTCGCCGCAGCGGGCGAGCCACTCACCGTAGAGCGCGAGGAAGTGCGGGAAGGTATTGCGCGCCTGCATTTCGCGCAACCTCGCGATGCCCCGTCGCATACAGTCCATGCCCTCACGCACATCGCCGCGCGCGGCGATCATGTAGCCGAGGTAGGGTGCGGTCCAGGCCGCCTCTTGCGCGATGCCGTACTCGGCACACAGGGCATTGCACTCGCCCGCGCGCTGCAGCGCGACGACGGTTTCGCCGCTGAGGAATCGATAGACGACTTCAATATGGAGGGCGAAGGCGAGCGAACGCGGATCGCCGCCGCCGCGCGCGGCCGACACGGCTTCGTCCATCCGCCGTCGCGCCTGCTTCGGATAACCGAGAAGCCAGAGCGAACGGATGGTATTGGCGAGCAAGTACAGGCCCGGATCGAGCCCGTAGAGCGCGACGTATTCGGCATGGCGCTCCGGCTCCCAGGCGGCGAGACCGCGTTCGAGGTGGCGGTGCCCGAGCTCCAACTCGCCCAGATGCTCAAGCGAATCCGATCTTTCGCCTCGAGACTGTCGTATAAGGCGTTCTGACAGAGGACATGGGCGAAGCGATAGCGATTGGCCCGCTGGCCGCCGGACAGATCCACACTCCCCTGCAACCGCACCAGGTGCGTATACTGCTCCACTCGGCGCAACTGCCGACCGCTAGCTCCAATGGCGCGCGGTCCGCAGTGGGCTCCAGGTTGGACCGCCGAATCGAACGTGAGCCCCTGCACGGCGGCAACGCGCAACAAGCGCTCGATCTCGCCTCCGGCGCGTGCGACGACGGTTCGGATCACCAGCCGCAAGTTCTCGGGTATGCCCGCACCATCGACCGGGCGCTCGAGGATCCACTCGCCGTTGCGTAGTCGGAGGAGATCGCGGTCGAGCAGGTAGCCAACCATACTGACGAGAAACAGCGGATTGCCTTCCGTGTATCGATGCAGCGCGCCGGCGAGCTCCTCGCTGATGCCATCGGTAGCGAGCCGGCTGCGCAGATAGGCCGCCACGTCCGACGGTTGCAGGAGCTCCAATCCGATCTGTTCGACATCCTTCTCGCTAGCGCCGCGAAGGTTCAATGATCCGAGCGGATCTTCGGCGGCGCCCAGCCCCGCCGGACGGCTGGTGCCGATGATCATCAATTGCCCGCCGCTACCCCGATCAAGGAAGAAACGGAGCAAATCGACGGTCGAGGGATCGCTGACGTGAAGATCCTCGATCACGAGCACGACGAGGCCGCCACTCGCCAGCAGCTCCAAGGCAGAGAGAATCTCGTTTTGGATACGCTCGAGCGTCGCTGTCGCCGCACGCTTGCGCATCACCTCGAGCTCATCGCCGGCAATCCATGCCGGCAATTGGGTAACCCAGGTCGGCGCGGCCTGCCGCAACGCCGCGACCGCCTGCGACCCGCGCGGCCCACGGCACAGATCCTCGAGCGCTTCGAGGATCGGCATGTACGCTTCGCTTTCACCGTAAATCTCCATGCACTGCCCGCGTCCCACTGCGACATCGCCCTGGGCAGCGATCGAAGCGGCGAAGCGATCGACCACCGCAGTCTTACCGATGCCGGCCTCGCCGGTAACCAGGACCAGTTGCCGGCGGCCGCTGCGCGCGGCGGCGAAACGGCGCCGCAGGCGATCGAACGCCTCGTCGCGCCCGATCACCGGCGTCGCCGCGACGCTCGGCGTATGGCGGATCTGTGGCACAGCTAGAAAACGGTAGCCGGCGCGGTCCAGCGTCTGCACGAAGCGCGGCGCCGCGGCGGTATCATCGAGCGCCACGCGGACGGCACGAATGGCGACCATGAGGACAGCGGGGCTGACCGCGCCAGGCCAGACGGCCGCTAAAAGCTCCTGCTTCGAGACCAGTCGACCGGAGTGGCCCACCAGGTAGGCAAGCACCGCCGCCGGCTTCGCTTGCAGCGGCACTTCCTGAGCATCACGCCAGAGGCGGAGGCCGATCGGGTCGAAACGAAACGACTCGAAGGCGACATCGAAAGCGCTCGCGGCAGTGGCCATGCGATCAACGGGACGAAGACTTGTCCGATACTTCGGCGGTGCTTGTAACCGAAGCGCGTGGCTTTTCGCATCCGCTGCGTCATTACGACGACGCGCACGATCCGATATTTCCCGCGGTCGGGCGGGCTTTCCGCGATTCCCAGGAACGTCCTGCGCCACAAGAATTCCATGGACCAAGCTGCTGGATTCGTCGCAGTCGATCGCCCATCGGCGCAAGGATTCGAACCGCTGAATTCGGGTACCGGCACCGGTCGCCGCCACTCACTCCTAAGAATAACCTAAGAGCACGCTAAGGACTCCGCCGGCACCGGTTTCTATGGTGCCGGCATGACAAATTGTCGGATCTCAACCGAAGCTGGGACACCGCTGTCGGCCGATACGGCGTTCGTGGTGCATGTCACGACCCTCGAGGAGGACGCGCCCGGGGTCGTCGAGGGACGGATCGAGCACATCAACTCCGGCCGATCGCTGCGCTTTGCCTCAGTCGCCGAGTTGCTCCGCTTCATGCGCCAGGTACTTGCCGCAGGTCCCGAGTCTCGGGCACCGGGTTCCTGTTGAGAACGGCGACCGTCCATCGAACACCGAGCCAAGAGCAAGAGAAGGAACAGATGTCGACAACCATCACGAGAACAATCCTCGGGCTCTTCGCCCTGGCGGTCGTGGCTTCACCGGCATGGAGCCGGACGGATTCGACCTGTCTCACCGGTAGCGACCCTGCGGTCCTGGCCGACGCCGCGCAGATCGCCGCGTTGGAAGAATTGATCAAGACCGTCTGCCCGTGTGCCGAATACGACGGCGGCGACGGCAAGGCCCACCGCGACTACGTTCGCTGCGCCGGTGTGCAGATCAAGGCGGCGAGCAAGAGCGGCGCGCTGCGCAGCAAGTGCAAAGGCCGCGTCAAGAAGGCCCACGCCCGCTCGATCTGCGGCTACCCCGCCGAGTTCGACGCGGTCGCCTGCATCGAGCGCAGCGCGCGCGGCAAAGTCGGCTGTCGGGTGGTGCGCGCCGAAAAGTGCGTCGACATCGTCGACCGCTACACCCGTGCCGCGTGTGCCGAATCCCAGCGTTGCATCGACGCCGGCGATGACAACGGCGACTATTTGGTCGATAGCCGCGACTCGTCAGTGTGCCGGCTGCCGGAAGCGACCATCACTCCCACTGCAACCGCCACGGCGACAGCCACCGAGGTAATCGAGGATACGGCCACTCCACCCTCCGAACCGACCATCACCCCGACGGCCTCGCCCGCGGACACGCCCACGAACACACCGGCCGATACATCAACCGATACGCCAACGGCCACCGATACCCCGACCGCAACGTCGACCCCGATCGCTACACCGACAGCCGATCCTGAATGGACATTTTGTGCTGCCGAAGGCACGACCTGCTTGCTGCCAGCCGGTCGCCAGGTGCGGTTCGGAGCCAATGGCAGCTACAGCAGCAAGTTCATCACCGGGACATCCGTCCCCTGCACCGCAGCAGAATTCGGCGATCCATTGTTCAACGTGGTCAAGCACTGCGAGTACTATTCGGCGGCCTCGACGCCTACACCGACGGCGATATCGTGTGATGTCAACCAGTCGCCGATCAGCCACGTGACGGTCAATCCGATCGAGGAACCTCAGATCGTTATCCTCCCGCCCGATCCGCGCGTAAGTAACTGTCCGCCGCAACAACTGCTGGGCGGTGGCTGCGCGATCAACGGGCTCGACGGCTCGATCCCCAACTACTTCGACGCCCGCGCCACGCGCGATATGGCGAGCTGCGATCCCGAAGACCCGACGCTTTCGTACCACTGGGAACTGTTCAAGCCGCCCGGACTGAGCGGTGCCCACTATTCGTCCAACGGAATCGGCGGCTACCACGGCCCGGTATTGACGATTCTCCCCAACTCGCTGCCGGAGTTGGCGGGCACGGACGCCGGCCAGGATATCAATTGGCGGGTGAGGCTAACGGTAACCTCGAGCATCAGCGGCTTGACCTCGCAGGTCTGGTTCCGCTTCCAATATCAGCAGTCCACTCTGACCCTGCAGATGTCCACCATCTGCCAGCGTCTCGACCAGCCCCAGCCGCCCGAATGTTACATCGAAGCCCAGAACGGCTTTCCGGCAACCGAGCCGACGTGAGCTCGCAGGGCTTGGAGTCGGGCAGGCCTGCCCGACTCCAAGCCCAGGGTGCGATGGAGATGCCTTACATCGATCGCATCAAATCTCGCACGGCCCGTAGATCGGGCAGCTCGAGATCTTGGTTGAGCTCGCCGTACACGCTGCCGAGTAACGTGCGTGCTTCGGCAACTCGATCGCTGTCCCGCAGCAGGCGCGTCAGACTGACAGAGGCGCGCAGCTCCCACCATTTCGCCCCTTGCGCACGGGTAACCTCCAGGGCGCGACGCAGGTGAGCTTCGGCATCGGTGCCGAGTTCCTGCCACTTCCTGCTGGCGCGTCGTTGCTGCGCCCGCGAAGCCAGTAGAATCTCAGCGCGCAGGCGGTGGAGCTCGGCCTCACACCAGTGCTCGCCGGTCTGGTGGACGAGAGTGAGGGCATCCGTCAGGTGAACGTCAGCTTCATCCTGACGCCCGCTGGAGATGAGAGCTGTGGTCGCCATCATGGCGTAGAGCAATTGGTAGAAGGGCGTTCCGGCGCGCGATAACCTTTCTCCGCCACCCAGGATCCGATCGACGCCGTCGGGGTGGCCGCGGTTTGATTCCGCAAAGCTATGGGAGATCTCGGCCCAAGCTTCCCACTGTGCCTGCATTTCTTGGGGCAGCGATGCAATCTGGGCGGCGCAGCGATCGAGCAGTTCGTCATCGCCCAGCACCACGCCAATCCTGATCCCGCCGAGCACGACGTGCACCAAGGTCGGCGGATGCCGCGAGGCTTCGGCGCGACGCATCGCGGCCCGGAACAGCTCGAGCCCACGTGCCGCATGGCCCAGCAGGCAATGGCCGAGGGCCGCATCCTTGGTCGTGGTGATCCCCGGATCGAGCGGGACGCCCGGGGTCATGTCCGGCAGATCCATCGAAGCCTCGAGATTGCCGACGCCGACTGCGATCTCGCCTTGCATGACCTGACAGTAGCCGAGCACGCCGCGCGCCATGATCGCCATCAGGCCACCCCAGGGCACCGCTTCCGCGCGCGCCAGCATTTGCTCGGAGGCCGACCGTGCCGCCCGCATATCACCGGACATGGAATGGTGACCGGTAAGCATGGCAAGCGACATGAGCAGCTCAGGTGTCGTCTCTCCTCGAGCCGATAGCGATTGTATCTTCTCGACCACCTGCACCAGTTCGCGCGAGCTCGTGCTCAACCTGGCGAACATCGGTTGCAGAAGAGCGGCGTGAATCGCCAACTCGCCAGCGTCGCGCTCGGCATCCGCGGGCGTGCAGGCGAGATCGGCGAGGGCCGCCCGCAAGTGCTCGATGGCCTGATCGTAGGCGTAGCGGTCGAGTGCCTGTTGGGCGGCGATCTCGCGGTAGTGCACGGCGCGGTGGGGGCTTGCACCGCGCTCGAAGTGCCGCGCCAGATGCGGCGCGAGGCTCGCCGTCTCGTGCGCAAAGCCCTTCTCCAGGCGTTCCGCCACTCGCCGGTGCAAAAGCTGGCGCAGCGCCGGTGTTACGAGTCCGTACAACACCTGTTTGTAGAGGGCGTGCCGAAAGGCGTGCTGCATGCCGGCACTTCCGTCGGGCCAGGTCGTGCTCCAACCTTCGCCAAGGAACTGTGCCGCGTGCGCCAAACGTGCGCACTCGACCTCGATGTCCGCGGGGGCGCGCTCGAGGCTTGCCGCAAGCGCTTGGGTGGTGAAGCTCGTGCCGACCACACTCGCCGCTTTGAGCAGATCGAGATCCGCCGCCGCGAGTTGCTGGAGACGGAAGGCGATCATCTCGCGTGTCCCGTCGGGCACCGCGCCGGCGAGCGTGGCGAGATCCACCGTGCACTCCCACGTGCCGTCCCGCTCTGCTAACCACCCACGTTGCACGTAGTCGTCGAGGGCGTTCAGCAGGAAGAGCGGATTTCCGGATGTCTCGTGTTGAAGTTGCAGCGCGAGCTCGCCCGGCAGCCGATGGCTCGGAAACCTGCAGGTCAGGTAGGCACCGACGGCATCCGGCTTCAGTCCGTCGAGAGCAATCACCAGGCACTGCCGCTTGGCGGTCAGCTCGTGCTTGAGCCCCGCGATCGGATGCTGCTGGGCGATGGCGTCGGCGGGGCGATAGCTCGCGATGACCAGAAGGCGCGCCCGTTCACGTCGGGTCGCGAGTGCCGCCAGTGCGCCAACCGTGGCGTGATCACTCCAATGGAGGTCCTCGAGCACGAGCACTAAGGTCCGGTCGGCCGTCAGCTCCTCCAGGAAGGAGCGCAGCTCGCGCACCATGCGATCAGCGCCCGAGCCGGCGAGCAGGCGGCGCAACTCATCCTGCTCACCGGCCGCCATCAGCCGCGGCATCTGCAGTAGCCAGGCGGGGGCCAGCCGGCGCAGCAGAGCAACCGGCTCATCGTTCGCCGACTCGTGGCACAACCGCTCCAACGCTTCCAGCAGTGGCGCATACGCTTCACTAGTCCCGAAGCCGTCGACGCATTGGCCCCTCGCCAGAAGATATGGAGTTCTCCGGCCCTCAACCCCTATCCCATCGAGGAAGTGATCGATCACCGTCGTCTTCCCGATGCCGGGCTCTCCGGTGATGACGACCATTTGTCGCACTCCGCCGGCTGCACGCCCCGCGGCCTGTGCTAACTGTGCCAGCGCCGCCGCGCGGCCGACGAACAGGCTGGGTTCGGGGAGCGGAGAAGTATCCGCGCTGTTTTCGGCCGCGCCCGGCGCGCCGATCCAGCGATAGCCCCGACGGTGTACTGTCTCGATGAAGCGCGGTTGGCGTGAGTCATCGCCGAGCGCTTCACGCAATTGGTTGATGGCGAGCGCCAGCACTCCTTCGGAGACGTGGGTCCCAGGCCAGGCAGCGTCGAGCAGTGCCCTCTTGGTCACTAATTGATTTGGCTCGTGCATCAGTCGGCGCAGGACCAGAAAGGCCTTCGGGCCGAGATCGATCCGCCGCCCTCCCCACCGGATGCACTGATTGGCTGAGTCGACGCACGGCGATTCGAGCCCCGGAGTACCTGACGCTACGACAGCTCGCCGACGCATTGCGGGTGCCCATACCACCGAGGATCGCAGGCTGCGAGTCGCTCGAGCCGGTGGCCAGGTCCGGGTCAGGACGCGGCTGAGGGGAGTCCTTGCGAGCTCCCGTCGGCAGAACATCAGCGTCAACGCGTTGATTACATCTCGTCTGCGTCGAGCACCGCGTGCCGCCCTCCGAAGCCTAAGCGAAGGAGGGTGCTCCTCTTCGTGATCGCGCCCGTTTTGGATCCGCGAGTCGTCGGCGGTGCCGTCGGGGTCGGCGAAGCAGAAGAGAGTAGGCAATCTTCGGCTATGGGACAGCGACGGTGATCAGCATCGGCTCGCCGACGACGTTCGTGTGGGTGACCGCCCGGGCCGCCGGAAAGCGCGCCCGCAGCGCGGCCGTCCGCTCGGTTTCGTCGCCCCGGAGCACCGCCAGGAACGGCGGCGAGGCGGCGGCGACGGCCGCGTCGAACTCGACCGGTCCCAACTCGTGCAGCTCGCTCAACGGCAGGCGCTGTAGCTGAGCCCGCAGTGCCTTGCCGTCGAGCCAGCTCGGAGGATTGGCGAGATACACCTCGCCCTGTCCCGCGTAGGCGTCCATCGCCGCGGCGATCGTCCGGCTCAATGGATAATTGTGCCACCGCAGGACGCCGGGGTAGTCGACGAAATAGCGCTGCCAACTCGCGCCGGTCTCCCCGACCAAAAGCACCGCCGCCAATAGCAGGACGGCAGCGCCGCCGGCGCGCGCGAGCCCCGACTCAGGTTGCGCCCGCAACGCCCGCCACAGCAACGGCAGCGGCAGCCCGATCAGCAGACACACAGGAATCAAGCAGCCGCTCGCGCGCAGCGCGGCCGGCACCTCGATGGGATTGGCGAGCGCCAGGATCGACGGCACCTGCATGACGAACAGAAACACCAGCAGCAGCGCGCTGCGGCGCTGGCGCCAGTGCCCCGCGGCGATGCCGAGGCCGCAGAGGAACAGCGCGCCGCTGGCGAAGCCGAGCTGGCGCCGGAACGGCACGTTCAAGATCGCCTGCGAATCGCCACCCACGTTGAACCCGCCGAGGCTGCGCACGGTGTTCTCTCGCAAACGCTCGCTCACCACGTAATCGACGCGCTCGGCAATGCGGTCGCGGGCGCGCCCGCTGACCAGGTCAAAATCCGCGGCCAGCGGCCGAGTCATCGGCAGGGCTACGACGATGGTGACCAGCAGCGCCGTCGCCCAGCCAGCGCGACGATCGCGGCGACCGAAGGTCGCGAACCCGACCCCAACCACCGCCAAGCCGATCGCCAGCGCGGCCGTGTAGGTATAGACGCAGGCGCCGACGATCGCCCCGACCAACGTCCAATCGCGGCGCGCGCCGCGGGCCAGGGCGCGATCGAGAGCCGCCAGCGCCGCCACCACCATCAGCGGCGTCAACACGCCGCGGTAACCGATCCGGCTCAGCGTCACATGCCAGGTCGAGAGCGCGAGAGCGGCCGCCGCCGCCAGTCCGATGACCCGGCCGAACCAGCGCGCGCCGAGCCCATAGAGCGCCGCGATCGTCGCCACGCTGATCAGCGCCGACACCACCTTCAGCGCCGGCTGGTCGGCGCCGAACACCGCGCCGTAGAGCGCCGTGGCGTAGAAGAACCCGACCTCGCGCCCGGGATACACCGGCGAATAGATCGGCCGCTCGCCGCTGAGCATGCCGCGCACGATCTCGAGCTTGAGCGGGATATCGCAGCCCGCCTCGGCCGGCAGGTCGGTGAGCAGGTAAAAGCGAAAGACCGCACCCGCGGCGACGATCGCTGCCAGCACCGCGACGGCGAGAGGGGCACTAGCGTCCGCTGGTCGCGGCGGCGCGCCGGGCGGGTGATCGACGAGCGCGAGCAGACACAGGGCGAGGCCGGCGAGCCACGCGAGCGTGCCCACCAGGGTGAACGCGTTGGGCTCCATGCCCGCGACGCCGAGCGCCGCAAGGGCGATCCCGGTAAGCAGCGCACCCCAGCGGCGCGCCGTCAGCGACGGCGATTCGACAACGGCAAGAGCAGGCTCGACCAGCATCACACCGCGGGTGGCGAACGCGGCGACGGCAACCGTCGCCGTCGCCAGCGCCAGCCCGGGTCCGATGGCTCGGTGGTCGAAGCACCATTGCGCCAGCAGACTCACGCCGATGGCAAGCGGTAAGCCGACCGCGGCTTTCATGCGATCACCGGCCGAGGAATGGAGGACCGTCATGAAGCGGCTACGTGCCAAATGGCACTACGGGTTGCGCGATCGATTCGACGGTTACGCGCGGCGACCCCGACGGCCGACGGTGTAATGAGCGTAGGGGTGGCGCACAAGACTTCTCAATTCGGACGACGGTGACGTGCCCCATAATCGAAACTTCCGCCGCCCATCCTCCGCGCCGTCCCGTGGTTCAACGCGGCATCGACGACAACTCCGTGCCTATCACGCGAGTGATTCCGGGTGCTGCTCCTCACACCGTCCAATCTTCCGCGTCAAGCCCCTCGATCTGACGGAAATGTGACATGTTCCGCGTGAGGAGCTTGGCGCGATTGGCGATCACAATCGCGGCGATCTTGAGATCGTTCGTCCCAAGCCGTCGGTAAGTCCGGCGGAGGCGTTGAAACTCGACCGCAGCGCTCTCATCGAAGCGGAGCAGCAGGGTGTGCCGGTAATTGTCCACGAACTGGCGCAGTCGGTCGTACGCCGCGACTTGCTGGCGGACGCTGCGTGCTTGTGCGACTACGGCCAACCAACCTCGCATCTGCTCCTCGAAGTTCACGATGGTCGTACACACCACGGCCGGATCGACCTCGGCGAGACGACGCACGAGTTGCCGGGCCGGCGCGTCGTCACGTTCGAGTAGAGTCAGCAGATCGGTGTCGAGGACGATCATTGGTGCGCGGGCCTGAGCCTCGGCGTTCGGCGCGGGCGATCTTCATTGCAGCTTCGTGCAATCGATCCCCCTTGAAGGTTCCGCGGATCTGCTCCCACCAAGGCCTCTCATCGACCAGCCGAGACTTGAGGCGGATCAATTCCCGTTCAACGCGGCCCAGACGGGATTCGATGTCGCGTGCCATGGGCTTCGTCTTTACCACGATCGACCCGTCCGCGGAACGGTGAACGACGGCGCCGCTAAGCCGAGCGCGCCGGGCCATACTGACACTCAAAAGGTGAATCCGCGAATTGCCTGTCACCGCACCTACCGCCCACTCCTCCCGATTGCGATCACGACGACGATCACAATTACGACCGCGCCGTGCGCGTGCTCAGCGCAGCGGCGCGGCGTGCTGAAAGTAGCGTCAATCAACAACTGTCACAGGCCGGTCAGCTCTCGCTTTCCACCGAAGGGGAGCTGGGATAGCTGCGAGACATGGCGCACACTCACTCATTCGAGGAGTTGATCGCGCTGGCGCTCGAACGAGCGCGAGCAGCGATCGCCTTGCCCGAGGGAGAAGACGAAGACGCGTGGGAGGTCTACGACGAAACGCGCCGGGTGCTTCAGAGTAGAGCCTCGCCTGACAATTGGGATCGCATCGCAGCGCTGGCGACGCATCCCGAAGCAATTGGACGGTCGCTCGTGCCCGCCGTGCTTCGCTATTTCGGCGATGTTCGGGTCGATGAAACGGTCGAGCTCCTGCGACGCATGCTAGCGGTCGAAACCGACGATACTGTGATTGCCAACATCGGACACGCGTTCATCGACCTGCACCGTCCCGACGCGGCCCGCGAATTGATGCTGCCCTTCTACCGCCATCCCTCGCCGGATGTTCGTTTGGCCGTCGTTCATGCCCTGGAATTCTCGCAGCATCCTGACGCACTCGCTGCGATGATCGAGCTGTCCGGCGACGCGGATGCCGATGTGCGCAACTGGGCGACCTTCCATCTTGGGCATGCTGAGCCGGGCGAGCCGTCGTTCGACGATCCGCGAGTGCGCGAAGCACTCGCGGCGCGACTTGATGATTCCCATTCCGAGACGCGGGCCGAAGCCGTCGAGGGCCTCGCTCGCCGGGGAGATCATCGCGTCCTGCCGGTACTCAAACGCGAGCTCGCAGGGGAGCTCGAGTGACCCATTACCTGGTGGCGGCGCAAGCGCTCGCGACACCCGAGCTGATCCCGTTGCTCGAAGCCCTTCGGGAGAAAGATGTCGACGGCGAATGGGAGCGTAGCCCCGACAAGCTGAGCGAGGCTCTTGCGGCGTGTCGAGCTGGGAAACATGCGGGCCGATCATGAAGCTGTAGCCTCGAACTGGTGCCCCACCATTGGCAGGTGCCCGGAAGCGAGCGTTCCATCGTTGTCTCCGTCGATGCGCGGCGAACGGTTCGCCATCTCTGCCGGGTCCAAGCCCGTCGCGAGGAACGGCCGCCAGGCTCACCGTCGTTCCGGCAATCGCGCTCTCGGCATTGAAAGCCATGCAATAGCCTTAAAAGGTGACAACTTAATGGATAGCTCGACATCGCCGACTAGTCTTTGTGCCGATTTGAAGCGTTTTGATTCCCCTGACATCGCACTTTTCACGGACTGGCCCATTGATACGGAGTCGTTTTGCTTCCTTGTTACGGCGACGATCGGCATCGCGGGGAAGGATGGCGGCGATTGCTTCGATTTCATCGTATGCTCCCCGAAGTGGCTGATTGCGAACCGTAGCCACGAACGGGCCGTATTCGGACATCATTTGCTGATCGTATTCGAGTACGACCCAGACATCATCGAAAACAAGCTCAAGTTTCTTTGTGCGCGGATCACCGGCGCCTCATGGGACGAGATGGCACTCAAGCTTTCGCAGTATGGTCACTGGGAATTTGACGGTTATCGCGCATAAGCCAGACCGGGTTTCGCCGAGTCAGCCTCTTCGACGTGCCCTGAATTCGATAGGAGACCTCGCTCTGCCGGCGAACCGTAGCCACGATCCGTGAAACCAGTCACGCCCTCTGACCCGCCAAGATCCTGACCGGCGACGCAACGGTGGGCGGGCTCGAGTCGATCTCGCCGCGACGATCCAGCGACTCGTCCGCTGAGGTCGTCCCCATCGCCGAGGAGCAGCGCACGCCCTCACGCCTCCTCGCCTTCCCTCCCGATGCCGTCCCGATCTCGCAGCTCGGGGCCGAGGGCGGCAACCACCCAGACGAGCCAGGCGATCATGCCGGCGTGGAGCACGTCGTTGGCCGAGAAGTAGAAGCCGCGGCCGTTGCGCCACAGGCGCTCGGTCAGCCCGGCCGCGGCGTAGGCGAAATGCGCCGCCTGCACCAGCAGCAGGAACACGGCGGAGATCAGCAGCGACCGGTCGAGCGCGCGCGCCGAGGTCGTCAGGCTCTTCGCCGCGAGCGCGATCACCAGCACCGCCGGCGGCAGAGCGAACAGCGACAGCACCTCGAATGACAGCAGGCTGCGGCTCGGCAGCATCACGCCAGCCGCGCTGACGAGCGCATAGGCGATGGCATTGATCGCGGCGTAGGCGACGATGAGCCGCCGCGGCCGGCCGTGAACACAGGCGTAGGCGATCGCGAGCAGCATCGCGCTGACGCTCAGCGCCTGCAGCACGCTGTAGCCGACCTCGAAGCCGTTGGTCAGTCGACAGTGCGCCTCGCCGGCGCACTTCAGCATGTAGCTGAAGGCCTGGTAACTGATGCCGGCAAGCGCCGCGCCGCCGCCGCCGAGCACCAGGGCGACGCCGAACCAGCGCCGCGACTGTTGGCCGCGAGCATCGCGGAGGAAGCGAACGCCGGCGACGATCCAGAGGGCGGCGAGCGCGAAGACCAGCAACGAGCCGAGCGGCTCGTTGAAGACAAAGTCCCCAAAGAACACACACGGCCGCAGCTCGCACCACTGCTCGGGTGTCACCGGCGGCTCGACACGCAACTCGGCGAGCCGGCCGCAGCCGAAATTGAGTGCAGGGACGAGCACGAAGGCGTTCGGGCGCAGTTGCACCGGCCTACTTGGCACACACGCCTCGTGACGGCGATGCGGGGCAGCCATCGGCCCGGGCATCACCTGCGGCGCGTCGAATTCGTGGATCGACAAGCGATCATCGACCTGTTCGAGAGAGTTCGAGCGGGTTTCCACAGCTACTCTCGAGTTCCAACTGGATCCCGATGCTGATTTGCGTGTCATCATTCCTCACCTCTTCCGCCCGCACCGGCGCGTCACAAGCGTTGCCCCGGCCCTCCTGTTTTGGTGGCGTGACTCGACGGCGTCCGCTCGCGTGATCATGTGACATCGCGCCGACGGCGTGCTAGCCGGCCCGCGGCTATGCGTTACTGGGTGGGCGTTACCGACAACCGATGGTTCAATTTCCTGAGCCAACGGAACCCGGATGAGGTCAACTTCTGGCATCCGAGTGGTCGGCCGCCCTTCAAGTATCTCGATCTCGGTGCTCCCTTTCTTTTCAAGCTGAAGAAACCCAATCACCACGTTGCCGGCGGCGGCTACTTCGTAAAGTACTCGTCGCTGCCGTTGTCGATGGTGTGGGACGCTTTCGGCGAGAAGAATGGGGCCGGCGACCGCGCGACGTTCGAAGCGATGATCCGGCGCCTAGCTCCAGACCCCAGCGCGAAGGATCCATACGTTGGTTGCTCGGTTCTGACCGAGCCGTTCTTCCTGGCGCCTTCCGAGTGGCTGCCGGCACCCGCCGATTGGGCATCGAACAACGTTCGCGGCCAATACTATGACAGCGAGCAGGGCTATGGTGCCGCCCTGTGGGCGTCGATTCAGGCGCGCTTCGAACATTACCAGGCGATCGCCCATGAAGAGGCGCCCCGCTATGGCAAGCCGACCTTAGTTCGACCGCGACTCGGCCAAGGCGGATTTCAAGTCTCGGTTCTCGACGCCTACGATCGACGTTGCGCCATCACTGGCGAACGAACTCTCCCCACCCTAGAGGCGGCGCACATTCGCGACTACGCCAAGCTCGGTCCGCACGATGTGCGCAACGGACTGCTGCTGCGCGCCGACTTTCACAAGCTGTTCGATGCCGGCCTGGTGACCATCACCCCCGATCTCAACGTCGAAGTCAGCCCCAAGATCCGCGAGCAATGGTTCAATGGCAAGGCGTACTACCGACTTCACGGCCAGCGCCTCGCCAACCTGCCGGCTAACGATCGCGAGCATCCCGGTCGCGAGTACCTGACCTGGCACAACGAGAATCAGTTCCAAGGCTGACCATTCCACCGCTCACATGGACCAAGCAACTCATAACAAGATCGTATCCTTCATCTCGGGCATCGCCGACGATGTTCTGCGCGACCTTTTCAAGGAAGGTCGTGAGACACCCACCGTCGGGAGTTCGTGAGACACCCACCGCGTCCACGAACTGAACTTCGTGACACCCGCTCGTTGACGACCGCCCCATCCGACAGTCAGGGCGGAGACGCGCGTCCCACGTGCGGCAATCGCGAGCGAGCTTGAAAAGATTGCCACTAGAGAAACATGTGGCACGCCCATAACGATCATCCATGCCGCGCCCTCGTACCCAGATGGTCGATCCTCGGGTGACTTCCTACTACCACTGCATCAGCCGCTGCGTCCGCCGTGCTTTCTTGTGCGGTCTCGACCCGCTGAGCGGCAACTCCTTCGATCACCGCAAGCAGTGGATCGCGACGCGGATCAAGGAGCTGGTCGCCATCTTCGCCATCGACGTCTGCTCCTATGGCCTGATGAGCAATCACTTTCATCTTATCCTGCGCATCGTCGCCCAACGCGCTCACACATGGAGCGAACAAGAGGTCGCCGAGCGTTACGAGAAGCTCTTCCCAAAAGCCGTCGCTCATGCGCGCCTGGTACCGCCGGATCGCTGGCGGTCGATCGTCAGTATCTGGCGCGAGCGACTGACGAGCTTGAGTTGGTTCATGCGCGCGCTGAACGAGTCGATCGCGCGCCAGGCAAACCACGAGGACAATGTCACCGGGCGCTTCTGGGAGGGCCGCTTTCGCTCGCAGGCTCTACTTGACGTCGGCGCGCTGCTGACGTGCATGGCCTACGTCGATCTCAATCCGCTGCGCGCCGGTATCGCCAGCGATCTGGAGTCTCGCGCTTCTCGACGCCGATTACGGTGAAGGCGTCGAGCCCCTCGCGCTCCACCTCCGGCCGCTCTGCGGATCCTCACCCAGACGGCTCTTGGCCACGGCGGCTAACCGATCGAAGCCCCAGCGCATATCGACCGCCTCGGTGCACACGAAAATGCGGACCCCCGGCGCCTCATCGCTGCGCCTCCAGCACCGCCAGCAGCCGCCTGAGACCCGCCGCATCGAAGCTCGCCGAGATCTTCACCCAACGACCGTCCCCGAGGTGCAACTCGAAGCTGCCATCGCTGGAGCTATTGCGGCTGATCACCTCGATCATCGCCGGAGCCGCGACGGCGGCAGCGCCACGCTTCGGCTTGGCCCGCCGTTGCTCGCCCTCACGACTGAGCCGTCAAGCCCAGTGGGACAGCGTTCCCTCGTTCACGCCGATCGTAGCCGCGTACTGCTTCGCCGTCAGTCCGCTGCGCCGCCATCCGACGACGCGTCTCACCCATTCTTCGTGTCTCGACGCCATGACCCACCTCCTCGCCGTGGATCATGCCGCCAACCTTAGCCATCCCCCAGACGCCATTTGCCGAACGGATACGGACGACGACGAGGACGATTGAGATACCTAAAGATTGCGCATTGCCTATCGCATGATCGTCGATCGCGCCAGTTTGTCGGCGCTGCTCAACGCAGAGAGAACTCATCATTTGCGCGATTCGCGGTCGGCTTACCGAGTGGCAGGTCAGTCCTTACGGTACGAGACGCTCTG
>DASPMH010000099.1:0-9650 GCA_035627175.1 Terriglobales bacterium
CTCCGGAGCAGTTACTTGACCTTGCGCCTCCTTCGGCCGAGCGTATCTACGTCGGCAAAAAGCGGGCCGACCACGCCTACACCCAGTCCGAGATCTGCGCCCTGATGATCGAGCGCGCGCGCCGCGGCCTCACCGTCGTGCGGCTCAAAGGCGGCGATCCCTTCATCTTCGGCCGCGGCGGCGAGGAGGCCGAAGCGGCGCGGCAGGCCGGGATCGAGTATGAGATCGTACCAGGCGTTTCCGCTGCGATCGCCGTACCGGCGTACGCCGGAATACCGCTGACACACCGCGATCTCGCTTCCAACGTGATCTTCACTACGGGCTACGAGCAGCCCGGCAAAGCCGAGCCGGCGGTGCGTTGGCACGAGCTCGCCCGCAGCGGCAGCACCTTGGTGCTGTTGATGACGGCGCGCCAGCTGGCGGCGAATATGGAGCAGCTGATCCGCGGCGGGCTCGATCCGCAAACTCCGGCTGCCGCCATCGAATGGGGCACTCGCGCCGATCAGCGGGTGGTCACCGGAACGGTGGCGACGCTGGCAACGCTGGCGCGCGATCACGACATCAAACCGCCGGCGATTGCCGTCGTGGGCGACGTCGTTCGGCTGCGCCCGCGCATCGCCTGGTTCGAGCGGCGGCCCCTGTTCGGCCGCCGCATCGTACTGACGCGGCCGCAGGATCAGAGCGCCGAGTTGGCGGCAGCGCTCGAAGATCTCGGCGCCGAGGTGATCGTAGCTCCGGCGATCCGCATCGCCCGCAGCCCAGACATGGGCAAGCTCGACGAGGCATTGCGTTCGGCCGAACGGTTCGATTGGGTCGTGCTGACCAGCGCCAACGGGGTGCGGGTGTTTTTCGAGCGCTTGGCCGAGATCGATGCCGACGTGCGATCCTTCCATCGGGCTCGCTTCGCTGCCATCGGCCCGCAGACGGCGCGGGCGCTGCGCCAGTGGGGCGTCCATGTCGACGTCGTGCCCGCCGACTATCGCGCCGAAGGTCTGGTCGCCGAGCTCGAAGGCGGCAATGTGGCGGGCCAGCGGGTACTGTTGCCGCGCGCCGGTGGCGCCCGCGACTTGTTGCCCAAGCAGCTCAGGGCACTCGGTGCCGTGGTCGAAGAGATCGAGACCTATCGCGCCCTGCCCGCCAACGACAGGATCGCTGAGGTGATTGCCTTGGCACGTGCCGGCAAGCTCGATCTGGTGACCTTCACCAGCTCGAGCACTGTCGACAGCTTCGCCGCAGCCGTGGCCGGCGAGCTCGATCTGCACGGCCTGCGGTGCGCGTGCATCGGACCGATCACCGCCGAGACGGCGCGCCAGCACGGCCTGAACGTGCTGATTCAGCCGCAGAAGTACACCGCCTCGGATTTGGCGGCAGCGATCCACCAACACTTCGGCTGCCAGCCGCGGCAGGAAGAGGGATGACGATGGCGTTTCCAGAATATCGCGGCCGCCGACTGCGGCGCACGGAGACTCTGAGACGAATGGTCCGGCAGACCAGGCTCGCTGCCGACAATCTGATTCTTCCACTATTCGTCGTGCCGGGACGCTCAGTCGAAAGGCCGGTCGCCAGCATGCCCGGGGTCGCTCAAATGTCGGTCGACCGGATCACCGAGGAATGCCGCAAGGTGCGCGATCTCGGCATCCCGGCAGTGATCCTCTTCGGCGTACCCGAGCATAAGGACGCGCAGGGATCACAGGCGTACAGCGAGCGCGGCGTGGTCCAGCAGGCGGTGGGAGCGATCAAGAAGGCCGTTGCCGATCTGGTGGTGATCACCGATGTCTGTCTGTGCGAGTACACCGACCATGGTCATTGTGGCGTGGTGATCGAGGGGGATGTCGACAACGACCAGACGCTCGATCTGCTGGCGCGAGAGGCGCTGTCGCATGCCGAAGCCGGGGCAGACATGGTGGCGCCATCGGACATGATGGACGGGCGGGTGGGAGTGATCCGCGACGCCCTCGATGAGGAGGGCTTCGAGCAAGTCGCGATCATGGCTTACGCAGCCAAGTACGCCTCGGGGTTCTACGGACCCTTTCGAGAAGCGGCGGAATCAGCGCCGCAATTCGGGGACCGGCGCTCGTATCAGATGGATCCGGCCAACGGCGACGAAGCGTTGCGCGAGGTTCAGCTCGACATCGAAGAAGGCGCGGACATTGTCATGGTCAAGCCGGCCATGCCTTATCTGGACTTGGTATGGCGAGTGAAGGAAGCCTTCGGTTATCCGGTAGCCGCGTACCAGGTCAGCGGTGAGTACGCCATGATCAAAGCGGCGGCAGGGAATGGCTGGATCGACGAGGAGCGGGTGATGATGGAAGCGCTGTTGGCTATCCGGCGGGCGGGAGCCGATCTGATTCTGACGTACTACGCTCGCGAGGCAGCGCGCCTGCTCGCCTGAGCCGTCCGGAGCGGTCGGCGTGTCAGCGCCGCTCGTGCCGCCATTTGTCATACTTGCGCTGGAATTTGCGTTGCTCTTCCGGCGGCATCCGCTCGAAGCGCTCGAAATTGCGGCGGACGCGATCACGATCCTCCGGCGGCATCTCGCGCCAACGCTTGTACTGTGACTCTACGCCTCGGCGTTGCTCCTTCGGCAAGGAGCGATGCTGCTCGTAGCGCCGCATAGTCTCGTACCGCTGGCGCGGCGACAGCTCGCGCCACGATTCCGCCGTTGCCGGCGAGACCGCCGCGACGACGGCTACGATCAGGGCGCAGCGCAGGAGTCGTCTGCTCAGCCGACCCATGACGCGTGGTGGAACGAGGTCTGTTCCTCCTCGAGTGGAACGGCGTTGACGGAATCGAAATTTTCGAGCGCATCGAGCTGCTCGATCAGCGGATAGTCCTGAAAGAGATCGGTTTTGGCGGCGACAGCCGAGGGGGGCTCGACCCAACCGAGGGCGATCAGAGCCGTGGTCGGACCACCGAAGCCCCACACCGCCGTCGAAATCGCCAGCAGCATCACCGCGGCACCGGCGAAGACCGGGCGGAAGGAGAAATGCCATTGCCAGGGGGCGTCGTTGATGGCGGGCTCGGCGGCGATGGCAACGCGCAGGCGGCGGCGCATCTCGTCGATCGGGATCTCGGGAGCAGCCATGAGCTGGCGCAGCATCGTAATCTGTGTCGAGACCGTGCGCTGCAGCTTGTCGGCTTCGCTGCGGCAAGCATCACAACGGTCGAGATGGCGGCGCACCTGCCAGCTTCGCCAAGGGGAAAGCTCACGGTCGGCAGCGGCAGTCAAATGAGGCCGAATCGATTGGCAACGAATCATGACTCACCTACGTCTCGGAGATCCGGAAGTTGATCGCGCAGGGTGACGGTGGCGCGATGCACCAAACTCTTGATTGCCGCAACCGAGGTCGACAAGGCGAGGGCGACTTCTTCGTAGGACATGCCCTCGACACGGGCGAGCAGCAGGGCGGCACGCTGCTGCGTCGGCAGTTTCGACAGCACGCCTTGAAGGCGGTGCGCTGCCTCTTGGCTGATGACATCCTGCTCGGCGCTGGGGGTGCGGATCTCCGGCATGTGCGGCTCTTCGCCATCCGGTCGCGGCTTTGGCCGGACGCGATGCCGGTGTTCCGATCGTCTCGCCTCGCTGACGCATGCGTTGGTTGCCATCCTATACAGCCAGGTGACGAATCGCGCCGAGGGGATGTAGCTGGCTCGGTTGCGATAAACCTGCAGGAAAACATCCTGCGCCAACTCTTCGGCGCGGGCCCGATTGCCGACCAGCTGTGTCGCGAACCGGATCAGACCCGGGGCGTGTTTGTTGAACAGCTGGTCGAACGCAGTCAGGTCACCACGCTGAAGCGCCAGCATCAGCTGGACATCCGGATCGGCTTCGACCGCCACGAAAACTCACCCTGTAACGCCTGAGGTCGTACGATGTTTCGCGAGCTGAGCTAAGAACTTAGAGCAGCGCGCGACGCCGGACCAGAGCGTTGGGCGCGGGGTTCAGCGGCTGCGTGAAGATTTCGCTTTTTTTGCCCGTGCGGCTGCCGGCTTGTGGGTCTTTGTCGCCGCGGACTTGCGAGCTTTGGGAGGAGCCGCGCCGGTGCGGGTTGCCGGTCTCGAGCTGTCGCGGCTGGTGCGCCCCTTGGGCTCGGCGACCTTCTTCTTCTTGGCAGCAGGCGTGGCGGCGGCGCGGGCTTTGGCCTTGGCGGGGGGCCGAGCGGGAATGGCCAGCGGAGCAGCATCGCCTCTACTGCCACCCTTTACCGCCTGATACTTGACCTTACTTTCGAGCTGGCCGAACAACATATTGAGCTGTCCCGCATCTTGCCGGCGCAACGCCTCTTCGATGCGTTGCCGATGATCCTCAAGGTAAGTAATTGAAAATCGGCGCTTTTGTAACGTCACGTGATCGGGAACGCAGCCTTTCGACTGAACCACCCGAACGATCTCTAACAGGATAGGCCGATCAATCTTTGCCACCGGTTGCCCCCTAGTGGGAAAAGCCTCAACCTCTGGGATGAAGTGGCGGCCTTCTAGCATGGATCGCAATCCGATCAAACCTTTTGTGGCTTACCGATGCCGGCGCCGTTCCTCCTGCTCCTCGTCGGCCTTGCATTCGATGCAGAGCGTCGTGACCGGGCGGACCATCAATCGATCGACACTGATAGGCTCGCCGCAGCCCCGGCACAGACCGTAATTGCCCGCCTCTATCCGTTCGAGCGCCTCATCGATCTTGGAGATCAGCTTCCGCTCGCGATCGCGGATCCGCAACATTGCATTGCGCGCAGCCTCGAGCGAAGCGCGATCGGTAGGATCGGGAAATTCTTCTTTGCTGCGGCTCATCCCCCCGACGGTTCGGCCGGCCTCCGCGAGTAACTCCTGCCGTCGAGTTTCGAGTAGCTCTTGAAATTTCTTGATCTGACGCTGGTTCAAGGCTGCGTCCTTCGGCCCGGCCACTATCAGTCGATCGGCGGACTGTAAAGATTCCTTCAGGCGCTGCGCGGCCACACCCGTTCCACCATTGCCGCTGCTAGGTCTCGCGCTTGGCGGTCGACATCCATCAACGTTTCGATGCAGTCGACTGCAGGCAATGGCAAGCTCTCCAAGACCTCGGCGACTATGGCAGCGATTTCGACGAAACCGATCGAGCCGTTCAAGAACGCCGCCACCGCCACCTCGTTTGCCGCGTTCAAAGCCGCCGGGGCAGCACCGCCCTGACGCAGCGCCCCATAGGCTAGCCCAAGACAAGGAAACTTCTCGAAGTCCGGCTGGTGGAATTCGAGGTTGGCGGAATCGGGCAAGCTCAAGCGGGGCAGATGGGGCAGAGGTAGGCGTCCAGGGTGAGCCAAGATGTACGAGATCGGAATGGCCATGTCGGGAATACCGAGCTGGGCGATTACGGAGCCGTCGATGTACTCGACCATCGAGTGAACGATGCTCTGGGGATGGATGACTACCGCGATCTTGTCCGCAGGCATCCCGAAGAGCCAATGCGCTTCGATCACCTCCAAGCCTTTGTTCATCAAAGTGGAGCAATCGATGGTGATCTTGTCTCCCATCTTCCAAGTTGGATGACGCAGCGCCTCGGCGGCGGTCACTTGCGACAAGTGCTCCGTCGGCGTGCGCCGAAAAGGCCCGCCCGAGGCAGTTAGAACGACGCGAGCGACATCTTCACGGCGATGCCCCTGCAGCGCTTGGAAAATCGCATTGTGCTCGCTGTCGATGGGAAACAAACGTGCCCCGGCTGCGTCCGCCGCCGCGGTCATCAAGGCGCCGGCAACGACGAGAGTTTCCTTGTTGGCGAGCGCTACGTCGGTGCCCGCTCGCAAGGCGGCCAGCGTCGGCATCAGGCCGAGCGCACCGACCAGTCCAGCGACAACCAGGTCGTTATCGGCGGCAGCGGCGACGGCGCACAATCCGGCCTCGCCGACCAGGATCTCGCCGCGATAATCGGGCGCGAGGCGGCGCAGTTCGGTGGCGGCGATGGCATCGCCGACGGCGACCAGTCGCGGTGCGAAGCGCGCGAGCTGCTGCGCCAGCCGTTCGACGTTCCTCCCGGCCGCCAGGGCGGTGACGGTGAAGCGATCGGGAAATCGGCCGACGACGTCGAGCGTCGTCACACCGATCGAGCCGGTACTGCCGAGGACTGCAATTCGTTTCAGATGCACGTCGGCACGCTAGCACGAAAGAGGACGCCGCAACCAAGATGTGGCGCACGCGCAGGTCAGCCGCGCGGAATCACCAAGGTCTGACCGACAGGCACGATGTTGGGATTGGAGAGGCGATTGTGGCGGCGGATCCGATTGACCGTCGTCTGGTATTGCCGCGCGATACTCTGCAGGGTCTGACCACGGCGGACGCGGTGGCGGACGAAACCTCCTTTGGCAGCCGAGGTCGAGCCTTTGCTGCGGCTGACCTTCTTGCTCTTTTTCTCAGTGCGCATCGCCACCAGGGTGCTGGTGCTCTGGGCGAAGTGGCCGCTGCTGCCCGACGGCAACCGCAGCCGGTAGCCACTCGGGACCGGTACTCGGCCGGCGAGAGCATGCGAGGAAAGGGCCGGATTGAGCTCGGCAAGCATGTCGCGATCGACACCGGCGGCGCGCGCCAATCCCGCAAAGCTCGTCGATACCGGCACGGTCACGGTCTCGATGTGGAGCTCGCGCTCGCCATTGATCGGACCGAAGTAGCGCTCGGCGTCGCGTTCGACTTCGACGGCCGCGAGGAACTCGGCATAAAAGTTACGCGAGGCAAAACCGAATGAAGGCCCGCGGTAGCGGCGGACGATCTTGACCAGATCGGTGCTGCCGACCTCACCAACCGCACGGGCAACACCGCCGCGGCCGTGGTTGTAAGCCGTAACCGCCAGTGGCCAGCTGCCGAGATGATCGTAATTCGACTTCAGGAAGCGGGCGGCGGCTACCGTCGAGGCGATCGGGTCGCGCCGCTCGTCGACGACATTGCCGACGGTCATGTAGAGGCGGCCGGTGCTCGGCATGAACTGCCACAGGCCGGCCGCTCCCACTTTTGAATACGCCTTGACGTTGAAGGCCGACTCGACGAACGGCAGCCGAGTGAGCTCGATCGGCAAACCTTCCGAGCCGAAAATCTTCTCCATCATCGGCAGATAGCGTCGCGAGATCTCCAAACCTCGCTGGAACCGATCGCGCAGACCGGTCTGACCGCGAACTCGCCCTTCACCCGCCGCCTCGAGGAAGGCGTCCGGTGCGGGGTTCTCACCGAACAAGCGGGCGATGCGCAGCTCCTCCTTGCTCAGCCCAGTGGTATCGCCGCCCCGCCGGTGTAGGTCGAGCAGCAAGGCGCGCAGGCGCTCCGCCTCCTGCTGAACTGCCTCCCGGCGGCGGATCTCGATCTGCAAATCCGAAAGACCTGCTTCGGCAAGTCCGCTGAAGTCGAGAGCGCTGTAGATCCGCGTCAGATCGTCTCGGTCGTGAAAGACGACTTGCTCACTGGAATAGTTGGCGAAAATGGCCTTCCAGAAATCGATCTCTGGGCGAAGCCCCTCGAGCACGGGCACCCCAGCGGCAGCGCTGACCACGCCGGGAAGGGCGCAGACAACCACCGCCAGCCACCCGATCACCCTTGCCGTTGCTCGTTTCGAAGTCCGCCCGACCATGACCGCCACCGAGCCAGAAGTAGCAGAGCCCACCGAAGACGGTCAACGAATTATCCCCGTCGCAGGCGTCGGCGCGGCCACTTCGTTGACAAGGATAAGGGTGCATATTAGCTTCCGCGCGTCGCGAAAAGTATTGCTGTTGCAAGCGATTCACGCCTCGTTTCAATAAAGTGCGAGGTGCTTCGTCGAAGCCGCGCAGGAGGTTCCCGCGGATGTCCAACACCCCCAAACCGGAAGACAACGAATCGCGCGGATTCAAGGTTCAAGATCGCCGCCGCTTCACTCAAGAAGGCGAGGCGCGCAGCGAAGCCGCGGATGCAACCGAAGCTGGCGCCAGCGGCGCCGACGCAGGCCCACCGCCGGCCGCTGCTGAGCCTGAAGCGGAACGAGCCGGCCAGGCGCATCCGCCCGCAGAGATCAATTTCTCTACTTTCTTGATCAGTCTCGGTACGCAAGCTTTCGCTTGTCTCGGCGAAATCCCCAATCCCGTCGATCACAGTAGCAGCGTCGATCTGACTGCCGCCAAGGAGATGATCGACATCCTCTCGATGCTCAAAGAGAAGACCAAGGGAAATCTCGATCAGCCCGAAGAAGCGCTCTTGGATCATCTTCTCTACGACCTGCGCCTGAAGTACGTCGAGCGCGTCCGCGGTCAGAGCAAACGGAGCTGATCATTCCCTCGCCTCGACCCGCCTGAGGCGGGTACGGTCGCATCCCACCTTTATTTCGTCACGCCAGTCTGCAGGAGGACATCATGAAAGTTTTCAGGCTCACGACTACCCTCGGAGCCTTGTTGTCATTCGCCGTCACCGCCGCGGTGATCGGAATCGCCGTCGAGCCCGCCATCGCGATCAGCTTCTGGGGCGAGGAGACCGAGCCGACGCCGCCGGCTGCCGAGGCTGAGCCTGCCGCTCCGGACCAACCGGCGAAGGAGGGTACTCGGGCGCCGATCGTCACCAGCCTGCCCGACTTTGCGACGATCGCCGACCGCGTCGGCCCGGCAGTGGCGAACATCTCGACCACCTCGCAGGCTGCGGAATCCCAGCAGATGGAGCGACCGAACCCGTTCGACCGGCAGAACCCGCACGAGTTCTGGGAGCCTTTCGAGCGCTTCTTCGGACCGATGCCGCGCCGCCCCTTCCGCGAGCGCAGCTTGGGATCAGGGTTCATCATCAATCGCGACGGCTTCATCCTGACCAACAACCACGTCGTCGAGAATGCCGAGAAGATCGTCGTCAAGCTCAGCGACGACAAGGAGTATGAAGCCAAGGTCGTCGGTCGCGATCCGAAGACCGATATCGCCGTGATCAAGATCGAAGGGGCAAAAGATCTCAAGCCGGTGCCGCTCGGCGACTCGGACGCGTTGCGCGTCGGCGAATGGGTGATGGCAATCGGCAACCCTTTCGGGCTCGAGCACACCGTCACCGCGGGCATCGTCAGCGCCAAAGGCCGCTTCATCGGTCAAGGCAGCTACGATCAGTTCATCCAGACCGACGTCGCCATCAATCCCGGCAACTCGGGCGGACCGCTGCTCAACCTGCGCGGTGAGGTCGTCGGCATCAATAGCGCCATTTTCAGCCGCTCCGGCGGCAACATCGGCATCGGCTTCGCGATCCCGATCAATCTCGCCAAGGAGCTGCTGCCGGAGCTCGAAGAGAAGGGCAAGGTTACCCGCGGTTGGCTGGGGGTGATGATCCAGAAGGTCACTCCGGAGATCGCAGAATCGCTCGGTTTGACCGAGACGCGCGGGGCTCTGGTGGCCGATGTCATGAAGGACGGTCCGGCCCGCGAAGCGGGTATCGAGGTCGGCGATGTGATCGTCGAGTTCGATGGGCATACCGTCAAGGATTCGAACGAGCTGCCGATGCTGGTAGCGCGGACCGGCGTCGGCAAGAGCGTCGAGGTCAAGATCCTGCGCAATGGCAAGCCGCAGACGATGAACGTGCGCATCGCCGAGCTCAAAGAAGAAGGCGGTGAGGTAGCGTCTGCGGATCGTGGCGACGAGCTCGGCCTGGCGGTGCAACCGCTGACGCCGGAGATCGCCGAGAGCCTAGGCCTCGAAGGCGAGACTCAG
>DASPMH010000100.1:0-3432 GCA_035627175.1 Terriglobales bacterium
GCGGTCAACGTCGAGGCGCGCTACCACATCAAGGAGCCGTGGTTCGACAAGCACGGCAAGCCGTTCCAGGCAGGGGCGCATTACTTCGTCGGCGGCAACACCAAGTTCTACGGTGCCGCGCTGATCCGGATGCGTCGCCAAGACTTCGGCGAGCTTCGCCACCACGACGGTGTCTCTCCCGCGTGGCCGATCGCCTACGAGGATCTCGAGCCGTACTACACCGAGGCGGAACACCTCTATTGCGTTCGCGGTCAACGCGGCAGCGATCCGACCGAGCCGCCGGCAAGCGCGCCGTACCGCTACCGTCCGATCCGGCACGAGCCGCGGATCCGGGAGCTGGTCGAAGATTTTGCCAAGCTGGGTCATCGGCCGTTTCCCATGCCTGTCGGCGTAATGCTCGACGAAGACGACCCCCAGCGCAGCAAGTGCATCCGCTGCAACACCTGCGACGGCTATCCCTGTCTGATGTATGCCAAGGCCGACGCGCAGGTGATCTGTGTCGACCCGGCGCTGCAGTACGGCAACGTCACCTTGCTCACCGAGGCCTACGTCGAGCGGCTCGAGACGGACGCTGCGGGCGGAGAGATCGTAGCAGTGCACGTCGAGCGACGCGGCGAGAAGCTACGCTTCCATGGCGACATCGTCGTTGCCTCGTGCGGCGCGATCAACTCCGCGGCGCTGCTGTTGCGTTCCGCGAACGATCGGCACCCGCAGGGCCTCGCCAACAGCTCGGGGCAGGTCGGACGCAACTACATGTGTCATCTCAATACCATGTTTCTGACGGTCTCCCGCGACCGCAATCCGACGCGTTTCAACAAGAGCTTTGGACTGAACGATTTCTACTTCGGCGACGCCGAGTTCGAATATCCGATGGGCCACATTTCGATGATGGGGAACGTCGATGCCAACATCTTGCGGCTCGGCGCGCCGCGGCTGGTGCCGGGGATGACCCTGGAGATCATGGCGAATCACACCATGCCGTTCTGGCTGACTACCGAAGATCTCCCGGAACCGAACAATCGCGTTACCATCGCAGAGAATGGAGGAATTGTTCTCTCGTACACTGCCAACAACGAGCGATCGCATCGCGAGCTGCAGCGGCGGCTCAAGCGGATGCTCAAGCAGATCGGCTGCCACGACCACCTGGTGCCGCTGCAGGCGTACATCCCCGGACGGATTCCGCTCGCCGGAGTCGCTCATCAGAACGGCACCTGCCGTTTCGGCAACGATCCGCGCACGTCGGTGCTCGACGCCAATTGCCGCAGCCACGAGATCGACAATCTGTACGTCGTCGACGGCGCCTTCTTCGCCTCGAGCTCCGCGGTCAATCCGGCTCTGACGATCATCGCCAACGCGTTGCGCGTCGGTGATCACTTGATGCAGCGCCTCTCCTGACTCAACGAGACGCTTGCACGCCCGCGCCAACTGGTTCTGTCGCCGCTGAAACTGTTTCGGGCCGGCTGCATCGAAAGTTCAAACTTTGCGCGTCCGAGGACGCGCCCTAGGAGGCAGTTCGATGAATCTTCTTCGCTTGGGTACCGAGGTGGCCGTACTGGTAGAACGTGTCACCGGCCGGCTTGGCTGGGTGCCGCCGCTCTTGGCCCGCCTGACGGCGGGGGTGGTGTTCTTCCAATCGGGACTGGCAAAGCTCGGCAAGCTCGATCAGGTGACCGCGTTCTTCGCCAGTCTCGGCTTGCCGCTGCCGGGACTGCAGGCGGTCATTGCTTCGACGACGGAGCTCGTTTGCGGTGGACTGCTGGTGCTCGGATTGGCGACGCGCTTCGTTGCCGTACCGCTGATCATCATCATGATCGTTGCCATCCGCACCGCTCTGTGGGAGCAAGTGACCGGCCTCGGCAGTCTGGTGGGATTGTTGGAGTTCTCGTACATCGCGTTGCTGGTCGGCCTTGCCATCTTCGGCGGCGGCGCGGCATCGGTCGATCGGGCTGTTGCGGCGTTGATCGCACGCCGCGAAACCCAGCCCCGGTTGTCGGGTGCGATCAAGCTGGCGTGACGCGCCAAACCGCGATGGCGGACAAGACGCGCATCGTCGTTCTCGGCGGCGGCTTCGGCGGGATGTACACGGTGATGGCGCTCGAGCGTTTGCTCGGGCGCCATCCTGGCGTCGAGATCACCCTGGTCAACAAGGACAACTATTTCGTCTTCACTCCGATGCTGCACGAAGTAGCGGCTTCGGACCTCGACCTGACCCACATCGTCAACCCGATTCGCAAGCTGTTGCGCCGAGCCGCGTTCTTCCATGGCGATGTCCTCGATATCGACCTTGCCAATCAGGCGGTGACGGTTTCGCACGGGGTCGATCAGGACCATCCGCATCGGCTTGCTTACGACCATCTGGTGATCGGCCTCGGCTCGGTCAGCAACTTTTTCGATACGCCGGGAGTCCAACCGCGCTGCTTCACCATGAAGACCCTCGGCGACGCGATCGACCTGCGCAATCGCCTGATCGACAGCATGGAAGAAGCCGACTTCGAGTGCTGTCCGGAAGTTCGCCGCCGGATGATGACCTTCGTGGTGGCGGGCGCGGGGTTCGCCGGGGTCGAGACGATCGCAGCGATCCGCGACTACATGCACGCAGCGCTGCGGCACTATCGCAATCTATGCCGCGACGACATCCGGCTGGTGTTGGTTCACCCGGGCGAGACGGTCCTTCCCGAGCTCGATGCGAAGCTCGGCCGCTACGCCCAAAGGAAGTTGATCGAACGCGGTGTCGATGTCCGACTCGGTGCCAAGGTCGAATCGTTCGGCGAGCGCAGTGTACGCCTGAGCGACGGCACTGAGATCGCGACGGCCAATTTGATCTGGACCGCCGGCTCTGCCCCCAATCCTCTGCTCGCCGGCTTGCCTTGCCGGCGCGAACGCGGCCGTATCGCGGTCGATCCATTTCTCCAGGTCGAAGGGTGGCCGAACGTTTGGAGCTTGGGAGATTGCGCTGCGGTGCCCGACCCCGCCGGCGATCTCTGTCCGCCAACGGCCCAGCATGCCAGCCGTCAGGGTAAGATCTTGGCGCACAACATCGCCGCGACCATCCGGGGCGGCCAGACGCGGACGTTCGCCTTCCGCAGCGTCGGGCAGCTCGCTGCGATCGGCCGTCGCACCGGCGTCGCCAACATTTTCGGTTGGCGGTTTTCCGGGTTCCTCGCCTGGTGGCTGTGGCGCACGGTGTACCTGATGAAACTGCCGCGCTTCGAGCGCAAGCTGCGAGTCGCTCTCGACTGGACGCTCGATCTGATCTTCAGCAAGGATCTCGTGCAGTGTCCGACGCAGCGCAGCCGCGCAGTGGAGCGAGGGCGAATGTTTGAATCCGACGAAACTGTGATTCTGCGATCGGCATCGTAAGCTCATGAGATCTCGCACCGTGTCCGTTCCACGCCGCCGCAAGGCTAGAACTGCCCCGGCTCGCGCCGAGGC
>DASPMH010000101.1:0-3774 GCA_035627175.1 Terriglobales bacterium
GAATCGGGTCGTCTTCCGCCGTGGCCGGACGAGATACGCTAAGCGCCACCGTCACGGCGAACAGCGCGGCGGTGAGGTGCGCGATTCGGCGTAATGAATGTCCGAATGATGATCTGGACATGGAAGGTCTCCTGTCTGCGCGGCGCCTAGAAGCGATGTGCCGCGTGCGAGCCGTAGAGCACCTCGGCGCCCAGCCATACGCTGTGGGCATGGTTGCCGTGCAGGTGCCGCGCATGGTCGTAGTTGTACTGCAGCCGAAAGCGCGAGAACTCGGTCGGCCGCCAACTGAGCAGCGGCGATAGGCGCAAACGGTCGTCGCGGAACGGGTCGTCCTGCCGCCTTCCGATCAGCCCGTTCACCACGCTCGGACGGTGGCCGCCGGCATACTCGAAGCGTAAGCCACCCTGCCATCCCCACCGGAATCCGTAGAGGAGCTGGGTGTACATGCCGACGTCGCGCAGGATGCCGCCGGGTAGGTCGTTGGGGAACACGCTATCCTCCTCGGCACCGTGTTCGTGGCCATGGTCGTGTCCATGATCGCCGCCGCCACCGTCGTCGATACTGCCCGCGACGTACCAGTCGGCAGCGTAATCGCGCTTCATCACTTCTGTCTGCCAAGTGACGTAAGGCCAACCCATGAAGCTGTTCGGCGGGCGCCAGCGCACGCGCAGGTCGGCACCGTAGATCCAAGTTTCGCCGTCAGGGCCGCTGGCGTTCGGGCCGTAGAGGGAGGAGACACCGATCACTGCGGTGGTGTTGGCAGTGACGTTCCAAGAGTTGTTCCAGCGTGCCAGATAGAGCAGGCCGCCCAGCGAGCGCACATCCCGATCGAACGTCGGTCGGCCTCCAATGCTAGAGCCGGCGAAGCTGCGGGTGAAGCTGCCTTCGTTGGCGTTCTGCACGCCGAAATGAAGCTCGGAGAACCAAGGGAGGGGAGCTAGCCAAGCGAGCCGCCCTCCGGGCGAGCGCAACCCCTCGAAGCCGAGGAGGCGACTGACGATCAGCGGTTGATCGATGAATTCCCAGGCGTGGGCATGCAACGGATTAACCAATCCGAACTCGGTAAGAAAGTAACCCGCCTCGAGTTGTAAGCGGTAAGGGAGCGCCTGTGTCGTCAGGAACGCTTCTTCGAGCTCGACATGATCGGTTGTAAAAACCATGTGCGCCTCGCCGACCAGATAGGGATCGACGGCGCCTGCGAGTGACAGCTCGCCTTGCTGGAGCGTGAAGCCGCGCTTGGTCGGATCGTGTGCGCCGGCTTGGAGATCGCGGAGCGCGTCGCCGCGCTCGGTCGAGGTACCGGCGGCAGACATGATGTCGAAGGAAACATCGATCAGGCGAAGGTTCATGCCGCCTACCTGGCGCGATAGGATACCGGGTTGTGCCGACGTGATGGCGATGCCCGACGAGTCGCTCCGACTCGCCTCTGCAAGCGCTTTGTCGAGCTCGTCGTCAGCGTCGATTTGCGCCGTGGCAGGCGGTTTCTGCGGCGGCGCTTGCGACTGCAGACGCTCCAAGGCCTGCTCCATCGCTGCCAGACGTTTGCGATTTTCTTCGTCGCGGCGGCGCAGCTCCTGCACTTCGCGGCGCAATGCTTCGACGTCGTTAGCTCCGGCTTGCGCGCTCGCCGGGCGACAGCCGAGCGCGACGGCGAATAGCACGGCGGCGACCGCAAACGGTCGGCGCCGATTCCAATGAACGGGCATGGGTCGATCTCCTCCCCTGCGAAATCACTGTGGAACGGCACGTTCACGCGCGCGGCGTAGCCGGCGGCGAACGGAAGGACACGCGCGTGTAGACGAGCGCGTGAGCTCTAGAGGAGGGAAAGGGGCGGCGCGCGCGGCACCGCAGAAGAACAAACTGCGGAAGTCGGGATGGCGACATCGACTAGCGTCCGTACGAACGCGTAACGCCCGGCCCCAAGCGGGTCTGGCCGGTGATGCGCCTCGGCATCGCGTGTCTGCAGCAGAATTCGACAGACGACGCAGCCTTCTGTGTGATGATGGTCAGGAAGGTCGTCGTGATCACAGCCGGCCGCGTGTAGGTCGGCAAGGTCTCCGGCATGGATGTCGCCTACATGCAGCTCAGGCAGATGTAGCGCGCCTAGCAACGACGCCTGCAGGCTAGCGATAGCGAGAATTAACGCGAGGCCGGAGCGCAGCCACGCGGCGAAGCCGCGCATGCTAAATTGCTCTGGAGAAATCATCTTGGACGGGCGGCAGCTAACAGTCGGTCGGAGTCTAGTCAAGCTCCTGCCCGTCCCCTCGAGAATGAGATACGCGCCCGACGAAGGCGACGTTGCCGTCTCCTGTACCAACCTCCAGATCATCCTCGCGGCGATCGACAGCCTCCACGAATACATCGCAAGAAAAGCAGCTGAGATTCAACGAACCGATGCGCGGCTCCGTGGGCTCGAAATCTTCAACCGTCGGCAACGCGATTTGATCCGGAATGCGGCACGACATCCGGGTCGACGCTACAGCGTTGCTGAGCACCGTCGCTGCCACGAAATCTCGTATGAGACGGCCCGAAGTGATCTCATCGGCCTGGTCAATCGTGATCTCTTGTCCGTTGTGCAGCAAGGTCGAGGGAAAAAGATGACTTTTCTTCCCAAGCCACATCTCGAAGAGCGGCTGGGGGCGATGGGCACCCATGGGCTGGACCGATTGCATTGATCGAGACCGCGCGAGCTGCCCGGTACTTGGTCAGTCGCCGAAAAGCTCAATCCAGAGTCCACAACAAAGCATCTTTCCGTATACGCGAACCGCGGGAACCTTCCGGTGTTCTGGAGACTGCCCTTTCGGGCTTTTGCCGGAGTAGCCGCTCGGCCAAGGGTTATTTACCGTTCACCCGCTGGAGCTCGACATGAGCAGCATCGAGTTCTGTCAGAGCTTGCACGTGATCGCGCCGGGCATCTGAGCTTTCGCGCCGCATCAGTAACAATTGCATGAAATCGATTTGTCCCGCCTCGTAGGCTTGGTTGCCAAGATCAAGATTCTCACGCATCGCGTCCACCACATCGGTCGCGAAGGCAGATACGGCCTGCTCAGCGAGGCGCAGGCGCAGGCTCGCGAGCCGTAGCTCTTGCTGCGCACGTCTCCGACAAGCATCGAGAGCTTCCTGGGCTTGCGTGACCCGTGCTGCAGCTGCGCCGCGTCCAGCCTGATTGCGATTAAGGACCGGCAGGTCGACGCCGAACACGCCCTGGACGATCTCCGCACCCTCCTCATGCGCGAACGAAGCCCCAACATTGGGGCTGGGTAGCCACTCTCGCCCTGCGAGCTCGTTGTCCGCTTGCGCCGCCTCGAGCTCGAAGCGGGCAGCGCGAACATCGGCGCGCGACTCGACCGCAACAGACGACGGTAACTGCTCGGCCGGAGGCGAGGTCGGGTTCAGTTGCCCTTGCAGGGCTAGCCCCTCTTGCTGCGGCAGCGCCATCAGCAACTGCAACTCGGCCAGAGCATTCGCAGCATCTTGCTGGGCGCGGTTATGCTCCTGTAACGCTCGCGCTCGCCCGACCCGCGCGGCATTGCTCTCTAGCCGCGAAATGTCTCCGGCCTCAAAGCGTTGGACCGCAGCATCCATTGCCTGGCGCGCGTTGGCCTCATTCTCTCGCGCAACCTCTAGTAGCCGCTGCGTCGCGAGCGCACGGCCAAACGATTCGCGCACCGAAGCGGCAACTTCGATCCGTCGCCAGGCGAGCCGTGCTCGAGCGGCTTCAACCCGCGCGCGAGCGCCGCGCATCCGTGCACTCCGCTGCCCACCAATCTCTAT
>DASPMH010000102.1:0-2112 GCA_035627175.1 Terriglobales bacterium
TAGGGCAACTTACCGGCGGCGTCGCCCATGATTTCAATAACCTGCTGACGATCATCATCGGAAACGTCGATTCGATGGTTCGGGCTCTCAACAGAGACGCCGTCGACGTGTCTCGGCTGCGCCGTCTGGCTGGGAACGTGATGCAGGGCGCACGCCGAGCCGAATCGCTGACGCAGCGCCTTTTGGCCTTCTCACGCCAGCAGCCATTGGATCCCAAACCCATCGATCTGGGGCGTCTCGTCACCGGCATGTCGGACCTGCTGCGGCGAACGCTCGGCGAGCAGATCACCGTGGAAACAGTTCTGGGCGGAGGCGTCTGGCGCGCTCTGGCCGATCCCAACCAGCTCGAACTCGCCATCATAAATCTCGCTGTCAACGCCCGCGACGCCATGCCGGAAGGCGGCAAGCTCACGATAGAAACGACGAATGTCCATCTCGACGATCAGTACGCGGCGGCGCAGATCGAGGTCATCCCGGGTCAGTATGTCATGCTCGCTGTCACCGATACCGGAACCGGCATGCCGGAAGACGTAAAGGCGAAGGCGTTCGACCCGTTCTTCACCACCAAGGACGTCGGCCATGGCACGGGGCTTGGCCTCTCCCAGGTCTACGGCTTCGTCAAGCAGTCCCGGGGCCACGTCAAAATCTACAGCGAGCCGGGATTTGGAACGACGATCAAGATTTACCTGCCCCGGGTGCTCGCTCAAACCTCGGAGGTCGAGACTCAAAATGACGACGTGATCGCGCGCGGCTCTTCAGCCGAAACCATCCTGGTCGTCGAAGACGACGAGGGGGTCCGCAATTATGGTTGCGAGACTCTGCGTGAGCTTGGCTATCGTGTCCTGGAAGCCGGAACCGGCCGAGCGGGACTAGAGCTGCTGGTGAAGCATCGGGATATCCGGCTGTTGTTTACCGACATCGGCCTCCCGGGCGGCATGAACGGCCGGCAGCTGGCTGAAGAGGCGCGCAGGCAAAGACCAAACCTCAGAGTGCTGTTCACCACAGCCTACGCCCGTAACGCCATCGTGCACGATGGCCGCCTCGATCCCGGCGTTGCGCTGCTGCCCAAACCTTATACCCAGCCGGCGCTTGCCACGAAGGTGAGGGACATCCTGGACGCCCGCAAGTCCCCCGGGCGAATCTTGATCGTCGAAGACGAGGTGATGATCCAGATTCTGGCGAGCGACTATCTTGAGGAGGCCGGCTTCAATGTCGATTCGGCCGGCTCCGCAGCGGAAGCGATGAACAAGCTGGCCCTCATCCCCGGCGGGGTTGATGCGGCCATCGTCGACATGGGTTTGCCCGATCAAAAGGGTGACGCGCTCATCCACGAGATGCGAACGATGCACCCGACACTGCCAGTCGTCATCGCGACCGGCCAAGGAGCTGAGAGTGTGCGCGACGCGTTCAAAGGCGTGCCCAACATTGCTTTCATTCAGAAGCCATACTCTGCCGCAGGCCTTCTTGGCGCGCTGCGCGGCCTTGGTGTTCATACCCATCTCACCGACTTTTAGCCCGCGGAAAACGACGAATTTTCTGACTTTCCGAAAATCAGATGCTGCCATCACGGCAGACGACGCTGCGCCGCTACGACAGCGGGCAGCTAGAGCACCTCATCCGTAGCGGGCGTGAACCTTCAGCCTGACATCATCAACGGTGCGGCCACGCACGGCGTATGAACCAAGTGCTGTCATACTCTCCGCACGCTTAAGTGCCGATCATAGTTCTCGGCAGCACGGTCGATTGCTCCGACAAGTAGGGTTTCACCAGCTCTTCGCTCGCGACCCATAGTCCGCTGCGCCGGTCTTTCCTCAGTGCGCGCTTCGGCACGGCACGCTGCTTGACTGCCGGGCCGTAGAATTTCCCCCCAGTGCCTACGGCACAACTATTCTGCGCGAGAAACGCCGGTGTCTTTGCCGCCGATTCCGGTGAAATTCCCATCAGGCGCTGAAGCGCCGGGGCGAGGATCCGCACAATTGCTGGCAAACCCCGGGCGTTGCTGAACACGCCCGTACGGACCACACCCGGAAAGACGCAGGTCACTTCCACCCGCGTGCCGCGCAGCCGATCGGCCAGCTCAGTCGCCAGCAAGTCGTTCGCGAATTGAGTGCG
>DASPMH010000103.1:0-2666 GCA_035627175.1 Terriglobales bacterium
GCCGCCGCGCTCTGCCGAGCGCAGCTACACCGCTCGGGACCAGGGGTGGATCAGATTCTGGTAGTCGATGGTCTCGGTGTTTGGCTGCCAGGGGCGGCGGCGTATGCGGGCGGCGGTGAGCCGGTCCGTCCATTGCCGCACTTTGCTTCGGCGCGGCTGCGGTACCAGTCCCGCCTCGGCGAGCAACTGCTCGAGGCGGCGCGCCGACGGCAAGGTCAGATGACCGCGGCGGACGAGATCCGCCAGCGAGTTGAGCAAGGCTTGGGCGCCGTGACCGGTCGCCGCGGTCAACTCGATCGCCACCTCGCGGATGACATTTTCATCGACGAGGCTCATCTCGTAGAGCGAGGCGGCGGTCTGCATATAGTTGAAGGTCGGCACCAGGCGCGGGCCGAAGCCGGCGAAGGAGATCGGCGGCGTGCGCTTCTCCAAGTGGATGTAGATGCGCGACACGACCTCGCTCGGCACGAGCTGCTCGGCCAGCGCCGTCGCTTCCTCGAGCAGCTCCGGATCGACCTCGATGCTGACCAACAAAGCTCGCAAGGTACTCGGCTCGACCCGTCCCGAGAGCACGTCGGCATAGAGCGAGTAGATCAATGGGTCCGACTCCCAATCGTCGCCGAGCAACACCTCGCGATGATCGGGCTCGATGTTCTTGCGGCTGTGCAGCAGCGAGACCAGCTTGTAGCCGACTTGCTCGCGCAGATTGCGAAACCTGCCGCGGAAGATATTGCGCAGCTGATCCTTGAAGAGGATGCCGTCGTACTCGATGCCGTCGAGGGCGAGCTTGCCGCGCACCGCTTCCCCGATTTGCGGCGGGCTGCCGGAGAGGAAATACAGCCGCGAGTCGCGCTGCTGCGCCGTCGCCGAGGTCCGCAGGCCGCGAATCAGAGCGATCACACCGGGCAAGGTGCGCTTGTCTTCGGCCTTCTCGAACGGAATTCGAGCCAAACTGCGCAGCGATTCGAAACGGGTGGCGAGATAGGTCTTGTCGAGATCGCAGCGGTAGATGATCGGAGCCGGCGGCGGCTGAAACAAGGCGCCGAACAGAGCCATGTTGGGCGGGCTGCGAATCAGACCCGCGGGATAGCGGCAGCGATCGCGCCGGCGACATCGTCGCGCACGGCTTTGGCGGCGACCTTGATGCCGTTCTTCACCGCCGCAGCGGTCGAGCGGCCGTGGCATTTGATCATCAGTTTCTCGAACCCGAGGATCGGCGCACCGCCGTAGCGAGCGTAGTCGGTCATCTCGCGCAGGCGTCCGAGGCTGTTCGCCAACATCATGAAGCCGAGCTTATCGCGCCAGTTCTCGCGCCGCGCCGCGCCGGCGAGATCGACCACCACCTCGGCTAGCCCCTCGAGCAGCTTGAGCACGACATTGCCGAGCAACCCCTCGCAGACGATGACGTCGGCTTTGCCGCGCACCAGGTCGTGGCCTTCGATATTGCCGATGAAGCTCATCTCAGGCACCGCCTCGAGCCGCCGGTGGGCCTCGACGAGCACCTCGCCGCCCTTGCCCGCCTCGCTGCCCATGTTGAGCAACGCCACCTTGGGCTTGGCAATCTTCGAGACCCGTTGGGCGTAGCCATGACCCATGATGGCGAAGTGCACCAGCTGGGTCGCGTCGCAACGGGTGGTTGCGCCGACATCGAGGAGCATCGCCAGCTGATCCTGCCCGGGGTATTCGGTGTGGCGCGGATAGACGCTCGCCAGGGCGCTGCGCCGTACACCGGGGATCAAAGGAAAGCTCTCGACGCAGGCGAGCACTGCGGCGCCGGTGTTGCCGGCGGTGACCACCGCGTCGGCGCGACCCTCCGCCACCAGCTGCGTCGCGACCAGGATCGAGCTGTGGCGCTTCTGTCGGATCGCGGCGTGGGGCTCCTCCGCCATCGCGATCGCCTCGAGCGCCGGCTCGACCGCAAGGCGAGCCGGATCGTAGGACAAGCGGTTCAAGCGATCTTGAATGACGGCGGGGTCGCCGACCAGCACACATTGGATGTCGGTCTCGCGCGAGATCTCGGCGGCCGCTTGGACGATCTCGTGCGGCGCGTGATCTCCCCCCATGGCATCGACCGCGATCGTCGGCATGACCGCTAGCTATCCCCGCCGCCGCCGCGGTTCAACGCCGCTTGCATTTCGTGTCGCGCTCTGGCGTTGAGACGCGGCAATGTTTCGCAAGGTTTTGATCGCCAATCGCGGCGAGATCGCGGTGCGCTTGCTGCGCGGTTGCCGCGAAATGGGATTGGCGACGGTGGCGGTCTACTCCGAGCCCGATGCGCGCTCGCCGCACGTCGAGCTGGCCGACGAGGCGGTGTGCATCGGGCCGGCGGCGAGCAGCGAGAGCTATCTGCGCGCCGATCGCTTGATCGAAGCAGCCCGCCTTACCGGCGCCGAAGCGATTCATCCCGGCTATGGCTTTCTTGCCGAGAACGCCGCCTTCGCGGCTGCGGTGAGCGATGCCGGGCTGACCTTTATCGGGCCGCCGGCGGCAGCGATTGCGGCGATGGGCGACAAGACCGCGGCGCGGGCCCGGGTCGCCGCCGCTGGGGTGCCGGTCGCACCTGCCGACGAGAACCCACCCGCCGATCCGCAACAGCTGCGCGCTTCCGCCGCGCGCGTCGGCTATCCCTTGCTGATCAAGGCGGCGGCCGGCGGCGGCGGCAAGGG
>DASPMH010000104.1:0-7200 GCA_035627175.1 Terriglobales bacterium
TCTTCATGGTCATGAAACTCCCCTCTTGCGACAGCGCTGGGTCCGGTTCGGCGGTCAACTCGTAGGTGATGACGTTCTCGCCAAGACCTTGACTTGCGGCGTCCCGCGAGCTGTCTCCACAACCGAACAACAACAGCGCACTGATCGCGAGCAATGATCTCCTAGATCGTTTCATACGTGATCCTCCTATGAATCGTTCTCAACAACCGGACACGGGTGCCGATTCGACGTCTTGCTGCTTCTCTGGCGCGTTGGGCGCCGCCACACTTCTTCGCGAATCCATCCACACTGGATGGCGGTTCGTTGCGCCATCGATGCCAATGTAGTCTCCGATGAACGGGTCCCCAAACGTGCCATTTTTGGTCGCATCGAGATTGCCGCCATCATTGAGCAACACCGGTGTGGAGAACGTTCCACTTCCTGACAGCGAGGCGTAAGCGTTGAAGAGCAACGGGCTGCCTGAATTGCGCCGATAGAAGACAAGTTGCATCAGGTGGTTGTCGTCGATTGTGATCGACGGCATGAACTCGAACTGAGTCGTAGTGGCGACTTTGCGGGAGCCGTACCACCCATTCGCGCTCGTCCAGTAGTTTGCATAGACGTCGTAGTCGACCGATGGGCTGGTCGTCTTACCGCACCACACGATGGCGCGGTAATCGTTGCCGCCGGAACGGTTATCGACGGCGATCGTGGGGTTGCTGTTGATGGTGACGTCTCTGTTGACGTACCCGCTCGAAGCGTTTTCATACGCCGCGAGGTGCACTGTATTGCACGGCGTGAATGTTCCCCCGGACAGCGAGATATCGGTCCCGCATGACGTGCCATGGCTCGTGCATTGGTCGTACCGGATCTCGTTGTTGTTTTTGATCCACACAACGTTGACGTCGCCATCACTGTCGACGTCGATGCTGCACCCGGTTGAGTTGGTGTCGTCGGAAACCGTTGCCAGGGTCGAGAACGACCCGCCATTGTTCGTCGATCGGGCAAGTTTGATCACGCTGCTTGGCGTACCCGGACTCGATTCGGTCCAGCACACAAACACGTAGTCATTGACCTTATTGACGGCGATCCATGGCTTGTCATGGATGGTGCTCGTGTTGGCGGAGGAGGCCACCGTCACCGCGTTGTTGTACGAAGTGCTCCCATTGTTGGCGCTCGCGACGAACACGGCATTGTTCGGGTTCGTCCCGTTGAAAGCACTGCCGGCGTAGAACACGCGGCCGTTGCCGTCGAAAGACAAGGAGGCATTGCCACTCCGACCATAGTTTGTGAGTCCCGGTACGGTGCCGCGGGTTGGGAACGTCGTGCCGCCGTTCGTCGAAAAGTAGTACCCAGCTTTGCCAATGGAAGCGGTCAATGAGTAGTCGGTTGCGCCGACGGCGATCTTGTTGGGATCGTTGACGCGATCGACGGCCACCTCGGGCGAATTCTGTGGATAGTCATTGTCGCTTGAGTTATTCACTAAGACGTTCGTACCGACCGTAACCACAGCATGGACGGCCGAGACGAACTGCCCCGCAATCGTACTGATCAGGTTAGACACGCCGGCAAGCATGCCAGACGGCGTAGCCCAATCGTTGGTGTGGTTCGGAATAGCCCGTGCGTGCTGTTCGGCTTCTAGTGCTTCCAACGCCAACTGTGACAAGCGCGCCGGCTCCGCGGGTGCATCAACCACCTCAAGTCGATTCTCGTCACTAGGCCAGGCGTCTGGAAGGGCCGGAGCCGTTCCGTACCACGTGCCTTCCCACGTCCCTTCTTCGCCGGCGGCAGTGCCGTACGATCCCGCTGCTTCATCGCCATACAGAACGCCGACGATGGAAGCTGACGCGTCATCACCTGTTCCACTGATGGACAAGTCGTGGCTAGCCGCACTTCCACTGACGGCCATACCATCGAGCGCAGCATTGCCGGGTGCATCGATGAATCCTGATAACTCATCTCCCACCAATTTGAGCCGCGCCCCGAATGGTCCGGAGTGGCCGTCAGCGTTCCGCCACTCTCCGTTCACTCGTAGGTGGAACTCAGCGTCATCATCGGCTGCGGCCGCGAGAGCACCGGCGCATGCACATCCGAGCGCCAGTACGGCGACGGCGTTGGTAATCTGGCGAGTGGTCAACATCGAATCCCTCCCTGTGACGTTGGCAGCACGTTGTGGACGTGGACGGCCTGTCGCCGCTCATCTGTCAGCAACAGACTTGCGCAAGCGATGGCCGCTAACGGAACAATCCAACTGTTCAGGGTCAGATGCACCTGCCGCAATGGCTCCAACAGGGCAGTCGTCCCAAAGAACAGCGTATAGAAAATGAGCTGGAGAAGGCCGGGCCGCAATGAACGGCGCCGAATCAACAACAGGAACGCCAGGGTGCTTGCAGCCGCGATGCAGAAGTGAAGCTGCAGGGGCTCGACCGGAAGCGAATGGCTCGCTCCTGTCGGAACCCAGTGTTGCGTCTGGTGATACCAGAACGCCCAGCTTCCCTTCGGAAAGCTCATCGCCCATGGCGCGTCCGACGGTTTGCCAAAGCAGCAACCGTTCAAGAAGCAGCCCAGCCGTATGAAAATAAGCGCGAGTGCCGCGAGGATCGCCACCGAATCACCGAATCTTCGCCATGGAAGCTTCAACCCGCGACAGAACACGGGAAGCAGTGCGGCAAGAGCGAGCATCCCTCCTGGGATGCGGAAGCCATGACGAGCACTCCGCATTTCCGCTGGCACATAGTCGTCGTGTGGGAACCAGTACGTCTCTAGAACGTAAAGAACCTTGGAGCCTCCGAGGACCGCCACCACGCACAATGCTAAGGCCAACAGAGTCCGGCCGGTGGGTGCATTCGTGTCCGCACGTTTGGCCAGAATAGCGCCGAGAATAAGCGCGCTCGTTGCCGCTACCACCCACAGGGTGAAGTACGATGGCCAAATTCCAAACAAAAGCGGATGCACGTTCTCCCATACCTCCCAAAGCTCAACGGCTCGTATGCCTTCAGCGGAGTTGTGTCCAGCGGAATTTTCCCTTTAGGAAATCTCGATGTGCGAATCCTCTTAGGCTAGCAGGCACCGCGTGACCTTCGATTTCCGGACCTTCCTCTCGATGAAAATGTTCGAGGCACGCAATGGCGCTGGGGCGGCCGCTTGGACGCTGAGCGCTGCTCAGGCCGTGGTGTATCCGCTCGTTCACGTGTTCTTCGCACTGGATGAGGTTCTTGAGCCTGCCATCAAGCGAGTTCAGATCGTGCGTCCGACGTTCATTGTTGGGTGTCCGCGCTCGGGCACCACGATGCTGTTCCACCTACTTGCCAGCGATACGAGCGTCGCGACCTACAACCTGTATAACATGCTGTTCCCCGCGATCACCTTGCGCCGAATTGTACCCGACGCTGTTCGCGAATGGTTCGTTCGTGGCTTCGACTCATGGTTCGCACCGCTGGACGGCATTCACCCGGTGCACGCGGAGCGCCCTGAGGAGGATGAGATTCTCTTCATGCTTCTCGGCTCAAGCGGCATCAACAGCTACACCTTTCCCTACGGCGAACTCAGCACGTGCCACAGCTTGAATCGTTTCTGGCAGTGGCGACACGCGAAGAGAACGAGTCACCTGCAATTTTATCGTCGGTGCCTGCAGCGGCTTCTATGGGAGACGCGCCGCGGCCGCTACGTCGGAAAGAGCCCCCATTTCTTGGGCAAGATTGATGATCTTCAACGCGAATACCCTGACGCACTGTTCGTGTACGCCATCCGCTCGCCGTACGAATGCATCCCCTCTGCCTTGTCGTTCATCAGCACCTTCTGGAAGATTGCGTACCCCGGATCTCCTCCCGATGGTGCTGTGAAGCAACTCTATGACGACCTGGTAGCCTTGTGGTTGCACGGCGACCAGCAACTCGCCCGCATCGACGATGCGAACAAGATCGTGGTGCGCTATGAGGACCTCACCAGGGATCCTGCAGCCGTCGTCCGCGAAATTTACAAGCATGCCCCATTCGACATGTCCTCAGCTGTCGCACAATCGCTTAGCGTCGCTACTCACCTACAGCGCCAATGGCGCAGTGCCCATCGGTATTCGCTCGAAGACTTCGGTCTCGATTCAACCGTCATAAGGAACGACTTAGCCGCAATTTTTTCTCGCCACGCCTTCGACGGTTAGAGGCAAGCGATACGACAACCGCACCGGTCGCATGGCCACCTAGTGCTGATTATCGCGAGGGGGCATGGATCGTTGGCCTGGTCGAACGGTGTCGGAATCCCCCCATCGATCATCACGGCCCTGCGTCTTCTTCGCCGCCGCCGTCCAGCAACCTTGACGGTCCTGCGAGTGCCGTATCCTTTCGGGCACACTCTTTCGTCGCACTTCCCCGCGGCTGGATGCGACCTCGACACGGAGTCGAGGCCGATCGCCCCGCCGCTCAGGGAGGGCGAAATGGCCCCGATCAATCACAATCACGACGGCCTAGCGGACATTATCGCATCCCGCAGGCCACTCACCGAGGACGACCTCGTAGCCTTCGGCGTCTAGTTCGTCCGCATGAGCGAGCGGCTGATCGAGCTACGGCTCGAGTACGGTCTGCCGAACGTCGTCGACATCGGCCAGGGACTCTTCACCCGCGACATGGGACTCCTGTTCGTCGACGACGACACCGGCCGCTCGGTCGCGTACGTCCCGCCCGAGGTGAGCAAGCGGGCGGACGACGAGTACGTCGAGCAATGCGAGGAGGAGAAAGGGGGCGCTGGCTGGCGTGCTTGCGAAAGGGGGCGAGAATTGTGATGGAGGCGGCCATGAAAGCTGTGGTGTGCAAGGCCTATGGTCCGCCGGAAAGCTTGGTGATCGAGGAGCTGGCTGGGCTCGAGGCAGGCGAGGGGCAGGTGGTGATTTCCGTCGAAGCGGCGGGCGTCAACTTCCCCGATCTGCTGATCATCCAGAATCAGTACCAGTTCAAACCGCCGCTGCCCTTCACCCCGGGCGGCGAGGTCGCCGGAGTGATCAAGCAGGTCGGTGCCGGCGTCTGCGGATGGCGCGCCGGCGACCGCGTGCTCGCTTCGACCGGCTACGGCGGCTTCGCCAGCGAAGTTGCCGTAGCGCCGCGCAGCCTGGTGAAGATCCCGCCGTCGATGGACTCGGTCACCGCCTCTGCCTTCCTGATGACCTACGGCACCTCGCACTACGCGCTCAAAGACCGCGCCGCGATCCGCCCCGGCGAAACGCTCCTGGTACTGGGCGCGGCCGGTGGGGTCGGCCTCGCCGCAGTCGAGCTCGGCAAGGTGATGGGAGCGCGAGTGATCGCCGCCGCCTCTTCTGACGACAAGCTGGCGATCTGTCGCGAGCACGGCGCCAGCGAAGTGATCAACTACGCTCGCGAGGATCTCAAAGAGCGGATCAAGCAGCTGACCGGCGGCCAGGGTGCGGATGTCGTCTACGACCCGGTCGGCGGTGCGTATGCCGAGGCCGCGCTGCGAGCGACCAACTGGGAAGGCCGCTATCTGGTGATCGGCTTCACCGCCGGCATCCCCAAGGTTCCGCTCAATCTGACCTTGCTCAAAGGCTGCCAGATCGTCGGCGTCTTCTGGGGCGCCTTCGTCATGCGCAACCCGGAGCGACACGCCGCCCATGTCGCCGAGCTGCTGCAGTGGTTCGAGCAGGGCAAGCTCAAGCCGCACGTCTGCGCCACCTATCCCTTCGAACAGGTAGCCAAAGCCCTCGAGGACCTCGCCGCCCGCAAAGTAACCGGCAAAGTAGTCTTGATCCCTTAAGGCAGCAGCGGATGACGTCGGCGCGGCGAATTTCTTTGTGGGTGATGGGGGTGCTGCTGACCATCGCCGGCGTGATGCACTTCGTCCGGCCGGACTTCTACGTGCCGATGATGCCGGATTACCTGCCCTGGCATCTCACCTTGATCTATCTCTCCGGCATCGCCGAGATCATCTGCGGCGTAGGATTGCTGATACCGCAGACGCGGGTCTACGCCGCCTGGGCGACGATCGCGCTGCTGATCGCGATCTTCCCCGCCAACATCCATATCGCAGTTTACAACATCAAAGTGTTCGGCGCCGAGCAGGGCGCCGGCGGGTGGAATTGGCTGCGGCTGCCGTTGCAGGGCGTCCTGATATGGTGGGCTTGGCTCTATACCAAGCCCGAGGCGGAGGAGCTGCACGGGCGGTGGCCGCAGTTCGAATCGGTCTTCAAGCCACCGCTGTTGGAGCGGCTCGACGAGGTCTTGCAGAGCGACAAGCTGCACGAAGTGGTGCGTGACCTGCGCGACGATCGTGTCGCCAACCTGATCGACATCGGCATCCGCTACCAGATCATCACCAACGCCGAGGGCGAAGAGGAGTGCTTGCGCCAGGGCTGGCTCGATCCGGTCAACGGTTGGTGGCGGGAGCTCGGTGAGCTCGAGCCGATCTTGCGCCGCGGCCTGCTGCGCGCCGGCGACATGGCGCTGCGGCACAAGCTGCCGATCGAATCCTACTGGGTGATTGCCGGCGAAGGTCTGCGCGTCGCCGTTGCCAAGGGTAAGCGGCAGATCAACCTGCTGGTGATCTCGCCGACGCCGCCAACAGCCGAGGGCCGCCGCTGGCCTCCGCCAGCCCCAGACATCCTCGTCCTCGGCGCCGACCCCAAACCCGCGGCCTAGTACCTGAAGGTGTGCCCGTTCGCCACCTCTCCCTTACGCTGCCCCGTTCGCAGCAGTGCTCACGGGGAGGGGACTGCGTCGTTTGTTCTTTGAAGCGGGCGGCGGTTGGTGTAAGCGGTACCGCCTTTTTGCCCTTAGGGCAGTGGCGATCCCTGTTTCTCTGGAGGCTTCATGAATCGTGCTGCGTACGCCGGCGCCCTCGCCGCAATCGTGCTCGCTAGTGCTGGTGTCCCGCCGGCAGCGGCGCAATGTCCACAGGATCTCTGCGATTGCGTCGGCAATCTTGCCGGCTTCGTCGTCACCGGCGCAGGCGCCAAGCTCAGCGCCGGCTCCTACTCCGACGAAGGGGATCGCATCGTCGTCGGCACCAGCATCGACGGCTCGGCCTGCCTGCAGAGCGCGACGCTGCGCGGTCGCATCGACGGCGACGGCGACATCGGCGAGGATCTGGTGCTGCGCGGCGGCGCCGGCTCGATCGCCGCCAAGATGCGCGGCTACAAAGACTTCGGTAGCATCACGCCAAGCTTCACCATCGGCGGCGATCTACTGACCGCTGGCGGTACCATCCGCGGGGTGCTCGGCA
>DASPMH010000105.1:0-3265 GCA_035627175.1 Terriglobales bacterium
GAATCGGGCGAGTCGGTGGTGATCGAGCGTCGCGGCATTCGTTTCAAGCTTGCTCCTGACAAGGCCAGGCGTCCGGCGCCGAGACGATCGCTGATTGCCGAAGTCGATCCCGTCGTCCTCGGCGGAGATTGGAGCTGGAAGTGGGGCGCCAGCCGCCTCACCTTCGTCGCTCGGAAGAGGCGACCATGATTCTTCTCGACACCAATGCCGTCCTCTGGTTGCAGAGCGGCCACCCCCGGGCCCTGCCGCTACTCAACAAGCGCGGTCGCCTCTATGCGTCGCCGGTGTCGTTGCTCGATCTCCAGTTGCTGGTCGAAGTTGGCAGGTTAGGTTTGAAACCCGGCGTCGATCTCGTAGACCTGATGCACGATGATCGTTGGCTGATGGACGATCCGCCCGCCGTTGGTTGGTTCGAGCGAGCCCTGGCGTTGCCCTGGGCGCGAGACCCGTTCGACCGACTTCTCGTCGCTCATGCCCAGTTTCGCGGCTGGCGCTTGGCGACCGGAGATTCGAGCATCCTTGCGGAGTCGGATTCCTCGCGCTGCATCGAGCTGTGATTCGCCAACGCTGTTGCTGGCTCGAGATGGCGAGATGATGGTGGACTACGGGCTCGATGTCGGGGCGGTCGAAAGGGCAGCGGTGCACATCGCGCCTTTCGCGCATCGCACGCCGGTCACAACTTGTGCGACGCTCGACCGGCTCGCCGGTGCATCGTTGTTCTTCAAGTGCGAGCAGCTCCAGAAGGTGGGGGCGTTCAAGTTCCGCGGCGCGTGCAATGCGGTGCAACTGCTCGATTCCAAGGAGGCGGCGCGCGGGGTTGCCACCCACAGCTCGGGCAACCATGCCCAGGCGGTCGCCTTGGCGGCGCGACTGCGCGGCATTCCGGCCTACATCGTCATGCCGCGCAATGCGGCGGCGGTGAAACGGCGCGCTGTACTGAACTATGGCGCCGAAGTGATCGAGTGCGAGCCGACCTTGCCGGCGCGCGAATCAACCGCAGCGCAAATCGTCGCCGAGCGTGGCGCGGCGTTCGTGCATCCCTACGACGATGTGCGCGTCATCGCCGGCCAGGGCACCGCGACCCTGGAGCTGTTGGCGCAGGTGCCGGATCTCGATGCGCTGATCGCCCCGGTAGGTGGCGGCGGACTGATGTCGGGGGCTTGCATCGTGGCGCGGGCGCGTGCGCCGCGCTTGCGACTGTTCGGTGCCGAACCTGGCGGCGCCGACGATGCGGCGCGCTCGCTGGCCGCCTGTCGTCGGCTCGCGCAGACCGCACCCAACACCGTCGCCGACGGCCTGCGCACCAGCTTGGGCGAGCTCACCTGGCCGATCCTGCGCGATCATCTCGAAGCCATCATCACGGTGAGTGAGAACGAGATCCTCACGGCGATGCGATTGGCCTGGGAGCGAGCGAAGCTGCTGATCGAGCCGAGCGCTGCGGTCGCGCTTGCGGCGGCCTTGTCGCCTGAGCTCCGCGAGCGCGGCCTGCGCCGGATCGGAATCCTGCTGAGCGGCGGGAACGTCGATCTCGAGCATCTGCCGTTCGCGCCCGCATGACGTCGGGTGAACGAAGCACCATTGCCCAATGGACAACGTTCAAACTTGGAGCGGCGAATTTGGTAAGTGAGCGCCTTGGTCGGGCGATCGGCGACGCCGCAAGCTCTGCTCTCCGCCTGGCTATCGATGGCTGATCAAGCGATACCTGCGGGATTACTCGACCCCACGGAGGCAAAGGATATGAGGCCGCCGAAGAACACGATCTGCTTGTGGTACGACCGCGACGCCGAGGAAGCGGCGCGCTTCTACGCCCAGACCTTCCCCGATTCGGCGGTGCACGCGGTCTACCGCGCGCCCGGCGATTTCCCGTCGGGTGAGAAGGGCGACGTGCTGACCGTCTGGTTCAGCGTGCTCGGCATTCCATGCCTCGGGCTCAACGGCGGACCGACCTTCCGGCACAACGAGGCGTTCTCTTTTCAGGTCGCGACGGAGGATCAGGCGGAGACCGATCGCTACTGGAACGCCATCGTCGGCAACGGCGGGCAGGAGAGCGCGTGTGGCTGGTGCAAGGACAAGTGGGGCATCTCCTGGCAGATCACGCCGATCGCACTGACCGAAGCGATCACCGATCCCGATGCCGCGGTCGCGCAGCGGGCGTTCGCCGCCATGATGCAGATGAAAAAGATCGACGTCGCCGCGATCGCAGCCGCCCGCCGCGGGTGAGGCCAACTTCACCGCCCCTGTTCGTGGCGAGCAACGTCGGCGCCCCGCGATCTTGAGATTTCGGTGAGGATTTCCTGTGCCTCGCCCGCTATGGGCGAGGATTGGTGCCGCTATTTGCGGGGACGCGGAAGTTGTTCACAATTTATTGGGAGGGATGGCGATGCAGCTTTCACGGTTCGTAGGTGCGATTTGTTTCGGTTTTCTGACCGTTTCCACGGCGTACGGCCTCGACGCGCAGGGGACTTGGGCCGGCAAGGTAACGTGCAAACATTTCGATGGTGATAAGGGTAAGAGCGTTTACGAGAACTTCATTCTGAAGATCACCCAGACCGGCACGACGATCTATGCCGACCTAGACGGAGGCGACTACCGCTACTTCGGCACCGCGATTCCGAGCATCAAAGACGCCGAGGTAGGCGAGATCGGCATCACGCTTTGCCAGACCGGCGATAGCGATGCGGAAGTTGCCCGGCTCGCTCTGAAGAACGACAGATTGAAGGGTGAGTCGATCTATCGCTGGAGCGGCTCGAACGAAAACTGCACCTGGAAATTCGTCCGCATCAGCACCGCGGATCCCCTCGTCGGACCCTGTCCCTGACAGATCGAAGCCACCAACTGGCTAGTGAGCAGACACGCCTAAGATTCACCGATCAAGTCGCGGCCGGGCAAGCTGATGCTGGCGTCTTGGTCGTTGATTCTTCCTTGGACGGTTGGTGGCTTGGTGACTTAGACAACGATGTAGGCGCGCCGTAGACAAGGAAGGCTTTTGCTCGGAACACGCGCAGATGACCGTCAGTTGCCCACCCTCCCCACGGCGGGGTAGTGGGAAGCTATGGGGAGTCCCGCGGCGCCTGACGACGACGACTACTCGATAGCGGAGATCATCCGGCGCAACAGCGTACCGCGTCCCGACTCTGCGCCCGTCTGGTACTCGCGGACTGAATTTGCGACGCGGCTAAGGTTCTGCGGCCTCAGTGTAGCGCTGAGCCTATTCCTTATCAGTTGGGTGGCGGCGACGATCCTCATCTCGTCGGGCCTGGTCGTC
>DASPMH010000106.1:0-7701 GCA_035627175.1 Terriglobales bacterium
ATTACGATCTCTTCGGCGACTTGCGGATCGGCGCGACCGATCCGCGCCTGCTGAGCTGCCAGCAAGCCGGCCTCGATGCTCAGAGCGCCTCCGCCCTGTTCGCTGCGACCACGCCCGTGCAGCAGCGCTACGACAGCCTGGTGGTCGAGAGCGACACGCTGTTGGAAGCCGGACCCGGCGTACACGTCATCGAAATTGCCGGCGACCTGCGCATCACGCCAGGATCGTTGTTCGGCAACAGTCTGTTCGTCGTCTCCGACGTCGACACCGAGCTGGTGGTCATCAACGTCGGCGGCAACCTCGCCATCGCCGACGACGCTTTCCTCAGCAGCGACTTCCCCGGGGGGATGGTGATCAACCTGACCGGTGCACGTAGCAAGGTGAAGATCGGCCGGCGCGCCACCGTCGACCTTCCGATCCTCGCGCCGAATTCGGCGATGCTGATCGGAGCGGATGCCTCGGTGGCGAATCTGTGGAGCAACAAGAAGGTCAGCTTGCTCGGTGCAATCGTCTCCGACGCGCTCGTCTGCGATGTCCCGGAAGAGCCCGCCAAGGTGGTCTTCGTCACCAGTGACGAGTATGACGGCGAAATGGTCGGCGGCCTCGCCGGGGCCGACGCTCTCTGCCAGGAGCTCGCCGGTGACGCGCTGCTGAGCGGCACCTTCAAGGCCTGGCTGTCCGATTCGACCGGCAATACCGCGAGCCGCATCAGCAAGGCGATCGTGCCGTACACCTTGGTCGACGGTACGGTGGTGGCAAATAACTGGACCGATCTGACCGATGGCACGCTGGCCCACGCGATCGACCAGGACGAGTCCGGCTTCGACCTCGATCCGCTGTTCGACAATCTCCAGGTCTGGAGTGCGACTTCACCTTCGGGCCAGCTGACCGGCGACGGCGATTGCGACAACTGGACGACGGCAGACGACTTCGAAGACGGCGCGATCGGTGATGCCAGCGCCAGCGATAGCGAGTGGACGGACTCGGACTTCACCAGCTGCGACGATTCGGCTCGGTTGTACTGCATCCAACAGTGAAGCGGGTGCGCCGCTCCGGCGCACCAACCCGCAGCGATGGAAGGTTTGAGCTCGCTGCAGCTGGCGGTGGCGTGTCTCGCCGCCGGCGCAGGCGCCTTGGTGCAGGGCAGCGTCGGCTTCGGCATGGCGCTGCTCGCCTCACCGATCCTGGCGCTGATCAGTCACCGCTTGGTGCCGGGTCCGCTGGCAGCGTGCGGACTGGTGGTGTCGCTGCTGACGGTGGCGCGTGACTGGCGCCACGCCGATTACGGCAAACTGCCCTTCGTCGTGCCGGGCTTGTTGGCGGGCAGTTGGGCCGGGGCGACGATGCTGTATTGGGTTCCGGTCGGCATGCTCTCGGTGCTGCTCGGCATCGTTGTCTTGATCGCCGTTGCGATCAGTGTCGCCGGGCTGGAGGTGGCGCCAACCCGCCGCAACGTGATCGTCGCCACGATCGCGGCGGGATTTCTCAGCACCACCGCCTCGATTCCCGGGCCGCCGCTGGCGCTGGTGTACCAGCGTCGCGCCGGTCCACAGCTTGCCGGCACGCTCGCGCCGATCTTCGTCTTCAGCGGCGCGATCTCGCTGTTCAACCTCCACCTGATCGGCCGGTTTTCCTGGCCGGAGATACAGTTGGCGGGGACGATGGCGCCGCCGGTGCTCCTCGGCCTGGCGCTGTCCTCGCTGCTCGCGGGCAGGTTGCCGGCAGAGAAGGTGCGGCTGGCGGTCTTCGCCCTCTCCGCCCTGGCCGGCCTGGCCGCCATTCTCCGCGGCCTGTAGCTGCGTAGGTGTGCGCCCCCTTTACAGAGTTGCGAAAGGGGGCACATACCTGCCGAGCGCAGCTACCTTCCTATGTGCGGATCAACGGGAGCGTGCGGTTGTAGAGGTAGGCCGTGGTCAGGACGTCGGTGGCGCAGTATCTGGCGACCTCGACGATTCGGCCGCTGCGGATCGCCGCGCCGACCTGCGAGCCGTCCATCTCCGCTTTCGGCGACTCGGCGCCGTAGCCGATCGCATACGCGGCCAGTGGCCAGCGCCCGCCGGCGCCGCAGAAGGTGAAGACATCCATCAGGTCGACGTGCGCCGATGGCGTGTTGCGGTTGTCGCGCATCGCTCTGAGCCAGGTCGCGCGTCCGGGCTCGACTCCCAGGACCGCACCGCGATGCAGCAGTACCGGCAAATCGAAGCCGCGCCCGTTGTAGGAAACCAGCCAGGCGTCGCCGGGCCCACAGTGCTCCTCGAATGCGGCACCGACCGTCGCCAAGAGCTCCGCTTCGCCGGCGCAGCTCCGCACCACGCACGAGCGCGCCGGTTGCCCGGCCACCGGGTCGCGCACCTCCAGCCTGGTCGCGATCTCTCCGGGCGGAGCAAGGCTGGCATCGAGGGCGACAGTCAGCGCGGCGGTCTCGACGTCGTACCAGGCGACGGTCGCGACCCGCGCCAGCGGCGGGCACAGCGAAGCATACTCCTCGGGAGTCGATTCCCGCCGCAGCGCCAGCGGCTCGATCGCCGCACGCTCGCGCTCGCCCAAGACGCCGAGCGTCTCGATGTCGAAAACCAATACTCGCTTCACCACAACACTTTCCGACCTATGGCAGCACGTGATCTTTGAACTTGTCGCGCAGCGCCGTCTTCTGGATCTTGCCGGTGGCGGTATGGGGAATCTCCTCGACGAACACGACATCGTCGGGCATCCACCACTTGGCGATCTTGTCGCGCAGGTAGTCGAGGATCTGCTCGCGTCCAATGCTGCTGCCGGGCTTGCGCACGACGATCAGCAGGGGTCGCTCGTCCCACTTGGGATGGCGCACGCCGATCACCGCGGCTTCAGCCACTTCGGGATGACCGACGGCGGTATTCTCTAGGTCGATCGACGAGATCCACTCGCCGCCCGACTTGATCACGTCCTTGGCGCGGTCGGTGATCTGCATGAACCCGTATGGGTCGAGGGTGGCGACGTCGCCGGTATCGAACCAACCCTGGTCATCGAGGATCTGCCCGCCTTCTCCTTTGAAATATCCTTTTGCCACCGCGGGTCCCTTCACCTTGAGGTTGCCGAAGGCGACGCCGTCGCGCGGCAGCTCTGCGCCGTCGTCAGCGGTGATCTTCATCTCGACACCGTACGGCGGCCGGCCCTGCTTGAGCTTGATGCGGATTCTCTCCTCGTCGCCGAGGTTCTCCATGCCGGCTTTCATCGAGCCGAGCGTGCCGAGCGGGCTCATCTCGGTCATGCCCCAGGCGTGCATCACCTCGACGCCGTATTTCTTTTCGAACGCTTCGATCATGCTGCGCGGGCACGCCGAGCCGCCGATGGCGACGCGTTTGAGCGAGCTCAGCTTCTTGTTCTCGCTCTCGAGATACTGCAGCAGCATCAGCCACACCGTCGGCACGGCGGCGGTGAAGGAGACCTGCTCGTGCTCGAGCAGCTCATAGATCGAAGCGCCATCCATCTTGGCGCCGGGCATCACCAGCTTGGCTCCGGCCATCGGAGCGGCGAAGGCGAGCGCCCAAGCATTGGCGTGGAACATCGGCACTACGGGGAGGACATTGTCGGCGCTGCGCAGGCCGAAGGCGTCGCCGGCGCTGACCAGAAGGGCGTGAATGACGTTGGAGCGGTGCGAGTAGAGCACGCCCTTGGGATTGCCGGTGGTGCCCGAGGTGTAGCAGAGACCGCAGGCATCGTTCTCGTCGAGCCGGCGCCACGTGAAATCGCCGTTCTCGGCGGCGATCAGATCTTCGTAGCAGATCGGGTTGCGCAGCTTGGTATCGGGCATGTGGGCGCGATCGGTCATGACGATCACGCCACGCAGCGCCGGCAGGTGCGCTTCGATGGCGGCTAAGATCGGTACGAAGGTCAGATCGGTGAAGATGTAGGAATCTTCGGCGTGGTTGGCGATGTAGGTGATCTGCTCGGGGAAAAGTCGCGGGTTGAGCGTGTGACAGACCGCGCCGAGGCCCATGATGCCGTACCAGGCTTCCATGTGCCGGTGGGTGTTCCACGCCAGGGTGCCGATGCGATCGCCGTGGGCGACGCCGAGCCGCGCGAGAGCTTGTGCCACCTGGCGCGAACGCAGGTGCAGGTCGGCGTAAGTATAACGGTGCAGCGGTCCTTCGACGGTGCGGGTCACCACCTCGCGTTCGCCATGGTAGCGCGCGGCGTGATCGATGATCGACGAGACCAGCAGCGGCCAATCCTGCATCAAACCTTTCATTCAGCTTTCCTTTCGTACTCTCTCCGAATGCGCCGCGATTCGGGCCGGTTCTAAGTGCCGGAGCTTCGCACCGTCAAGCGGGGCGGTGTAGCTGCGCTCGGCAGAGCGCGGCGGCTCAGCTGGGTGTGCGCCCCCGTTTTCAAAGGGGGCAGCGCCGCAGGCGCGGGGGTTTCATGCGAGCTCGGAGAGTGCCGGCGCCCCGGGTGGCCTGCCGCCGTCTACCGACGGCGGCTACACTCGCCCCGGGTGGCCTGCCGCCGTCTACCGACGGCAGCTACACTCGCCCCGGGTGGCCTGCCGCCGTCTACCGACGGCAGCTACATGCCTCCCGGTTGATCGGGAAGTCTGCTATTGGGCCGGCGCGATGGACTTGCTCGACAGCTTGCGTGGCAGCGGTTCTCTGGCGCCGCTCGATGTGCACTTTGCCCGCACCGTGGCGCGCATCGGCGGTGAGAGCGATGGCGATGTCGTTCTCGCGGCGGCGCTGGCGAGCCGGCAAGTGCGCTTGGGACACGTCTGCCTCGATCTCGAGGCGCTCAGCGCCGCGCCTCGTGTCACCGACGCCGAGGGGCATGCGCGAGAGCTGGCGCTGCCGCCGTTCGAGCGCTGGCGCGACACGCTTGCTGCCAGCGCGCTGGTCGGCGATGCCACGGCAGCGACCCCCTTGGTCCTCGATGGCGGTCGCCGCCTCTATCTGCGCCGCTACTTCGAGCACGAACGCGAGCTGGCCGCCGCTCTGCGAGCGCGCGCCGAGCCGATCTCCGACGCGGCCTGCGACGTCGCTTGGCTGCGCGCCGCCCTCGACCGGCTGTTCCCCGCGGACCGGGGTGGCATCGATTGGCAGCGCGCCGCAGCGATGGTCGCGCTAGACTCGCGGCTGACGGTGATCTCGGGTGGGCCCGGTACCGGCAAGACTTTCACCGTGGTCAAGCTGCTGGTGCTGCTGATCGAGCAGTGTCTGGCGCGCGGCCAGCGCCCGCCGCGCATCGCTTTGGCGGCGCCGACGGGTAAGGCGTCGGCGCGCCTGGTCGAATCGATCCGTGCCGCCAAGCAAGGGCTTGCCTGCGAGGAGCCGGTCAAAGCGGCGATCCCGGACGAGGCCGCGACCATCCATCGCCTGCTCGGCACCATCGAGGGGAGCAGTACGCGGTTCGTCCACAACCGCAATCGGCCGCTCGCCGCCGACGTCGTGCTGATCGATGAAGCTTCGATGGTCGATCTGGCCTTGATGCGCCGCCTGCTCGATGCCGTCCCGGCTGCGGCGCGCTTGATCCTGCTCGGCGACAAGGACCAGCTCGCATCGGTAGAAGCGGGGGCGGTGCTCGGCGACATCTGCAATAGCGGTGGCGCGCGGCGCTCTTACTCGCGAGCGTTCGCGGCACGGTGGCAGCAACGCACCGGCACGCCGCTGCCGGTGGCGAGCGATGCCCCGGCCGAGGGCGGTATCCGCGACTGCATCATCGAGCTCGAGCGGAGCTATCGCTACGCCGGCGATAGCGGCATCGGTCGCCTGGCGCGGGCGATCAACGCCGGCGACGCGGAAGCGGCGCTGGCGTTGTTGTCCGACGGCAGCGTCACCGGCCTCGGCCACATCGAGCCGGAGAGCGACGGCTCGCCCCCGGCGGTTTGGCTGCGGCAGATGGCGCAACGGTTCGAAGCGATGTTTCGCGAGGCTGAGCCCTTGAGCCGCTTGCGTGCGCTCGGCGCCTGCCGGCTGCTCTGCGCCCACCGGCGCGGGCGCAGCGGGGTCAAGGAGATCAACCAGCGCATCGAGCAGGAGCTGCAGGCGGCAGGCCGCATCGATCTGTCGAGCCAGTACTCGGGCCGGCCGATCATCGTCACCCGCAACGACTACCAGGTACAACTGTTCAACGGTGACACCGGGCTGTTGCTGGCGGCCGAGGACGGTACGATCGCGGCGTACTTCGAAGGCGCCGCCGGCGAAGTGCGGCGTCTGGCGCCGGCGCGGTTGCCTCAGCACGACACCGTTTATGCGATGAGCGTGCACAAGAGTCAGGGCTCCGAGCTCGATATGGTCGGCGTGGTCCTGCCGGGCGAGCTCTCGCCGGTGGTGTCGCGCGAGCTGCTCTACACCGCAGTGACCCGCGCCAAGCACGAGGTGGTGCTCTGCGGCAGCGCCGAGATCGTCGCGGCGGCGATCGGCCGGCCGATCGAGCGCAGCTCCGGCCTGCGCGAGGCGTTGTGGCGGTAGCGCTGCAGTCGCTTGCTATCGCACGGTAAACGCTTGTAAGGACGCGACCGAAAGGGGGCGCCACGGCGCGTGGGGGAATCCGCCGCGCCGGTCGGCCATGGCATGGTCGCGGACGAAATCGACGGAAATCATTTGTTGCTGCGCCGCATTCGTGCGGCGCTGCTGTGGATCCTGCTGTCGCTGTCGCTGTTCACCTTGGCCGACGTCCTGTTCGGACGGCCCGGTCTCAGCATTGGCTTGGTGCTGAAGCTGGTCGAGGTAGTCGTGCTGTTCGTCGCCTACCAGAGGGCGCGGCTCGCGGCGACCGATAGGGAAATTCGTCGTATCGCGCTACTGTCGGTCTGCGTGCTGGCGCTGATCACCGTAGCCCAAGGAGTGGCCAGCGGCGATGCGCTGACTACCGCGCTGCTGCTGCTGCTGCTCAATCTCGGCACGGCGACGTTGTTTCCGTGGGGAGCGGGTTGTCAGTTGGTGACCGCGCTGACGACTGCCGTTTGTCTCGGTCTCAACTCATGGATCGCGCACGGTCAGCTATTCGGCTTCGGCATCTTCCCCGCGCTCGGCGGTATCGTCTCTTTGATCGGCTCGGTGTTTCTTGCCTACGAGCTCGATCGCTACCGTCGCGCCATCGCCGTCGAGATGAGCCGCCGCGACCGCTCGGAGGCCGAGATGCGCCGGCAGCGTGACGAGCTCCGCGAGGCGCACCGGCTGTTGGAGCAGCGCAGCGAGAGACGCTTTCGTACGTTGATCGAGAAGTCGCTCGATCTGGTGTCGATCGTCGGGCCGGACGGCCGCTACCTCTACGCCAATCCGGTGCACGCCTCGGTGTTCGGCATCGAGCCCCAACAGCTGGTCGGTCGCAGCGCCTTCGAGCTGACCCACCCCGACGACTTGCGCCGTTTGCTCGCTGTACTCGAAGAGGGCGTGCGCGCCGGCTTGACCGCGGCCACGGTCGAGTACCGCCTGCGCCATCACGATGGCGCCTGGCATTTCTATGAGGGCGCGGCGCTCAACTTGATCGATGATCCTCACGTCGGCGGCATTCTGGTCACCGGGCGCGACATCACCCAGCGCGAGCTGGCGAAGGAGCGGCGCACCCTGCTGCTCGAATTCGCCCAGGACATTCGCGGCAATTTCGAGCTCGACGAGCTGCTCACACGGGTGCAGACGCGCGCGGCCAAGCTGTTGTCGGCCGAGGGCGTCATCACTCACCGCTGGCAGCCGCAGGATCAATGCTACCGTGCGGTTGGCGATTACGGCT
>DASPMH010000107.1:0-6085 GCA_035627175.1 Terriglobales bacterium
GGAGTCCGTCGTCCGCACTTCCCCTCCTCACAACCTTTGGCTGCGCGGATTCGTGCATCGAACAACGACTCACCTCAAATGTGGGGAAGTGTAATTGTCGTTCGGAACCAATCAGATCTCCGCTCGGCAGAGCGCGGCCACCGGGGTGATGCAACCGCTGCGGTTCCCCGCAGCCATCGGCGCCCGGGCGGATCCGAGAAAGATCGAGGACGAGCTGCAGTTCCGCTTCTAGGGAACAGGCGCTGCCCTCGCCCCAGAGGGCAGCGCCTCCTCTGCGACTGATTCTCTCGCGAAGCACGCCAAGCCCGCCAAGTCCGGAGAACAAGATTCGCTACGCGGTCGTTCGGCCCCGCCGGCGGACTCTGCTATCGAAGCGGCGCGACGGATCCATGGCGACTTACGAATTTGAACTACTCGCGCCGGGCTTTCTGCGAGCTGTGGCGCCGTGCGGCCTGGCGCCAGCAGCGATGGTGACGCGACGAACAGGCACAGTGGGCGAGGTGTAATGATGGAGCAACCCACGAGTCGGCTCGAAATCGAGGCTACCATTGCCGATCGGATTACGCTGGCCACCTACCAGAACGATGCGCCGGTCATTTCTGATCTCGCCGTTCTCAACCATGGCGACGAAGCGATCGAAAACCTGCGCCTGGTTCTCGAGTGCGCGCCGCCGCTGATCGCGCCCAAGACCTGGGCGCTCGACCGTATTGGTGGTGGAGCCGAGGTCCGCGTCCGCGATCGCCAAGTTTCGCTGGCGGGCGCGATGTTGGGCCAACTCAATGAGCGTATGCGCGTCGAGCTGCGACTCGCCGTGGTCGGCAACGACAGAGTGCTCTGTGAACGACGCCTGCCGCTGGTCGGTCTGGCACGGAACGAATGGGGCGGCGGCGCCCACATGCCGGAGTTGCTCGCCGCTTTCGTAATGCCGAACGATCCCGCCGTCGATCGACTTCTGCGCGAAGCGGGCGAGGTGCTGCGGCGCGCCGGCCAGCCTCCCGCGATCACCGGCTATCAATTGAAGTCCCGCAGGATCGTCTGGCAGCTCGCAGCGGCAATTTGGTCGGCGGTCTCGTCACGCCGCCTCGTCTATGCCGAGCCGCCGGCGAGCTTCGAGTCCGAGGGGCAGAAGATTCGCACTCCTTCGGAAGTCGCAGAGTCGGGACTAGCGACATGTCTCGACACGACGGTTCTCTTCGCCGCCGCGCTCGAACAGGCCGGTCTCAATCCGGTCATCGCTTTCACTCGCGGACACGCTTTCTGTGGTGTCTGGCTGCAGCCACAGGTTCTGCCGACCCTGACCGTTTTCGATTGCATCGACCTCCGCAAGCACGTCGCCGCGGACGAGTTGGTGCTCTTCGAAACGACTTTGGCAACCAACGAGCCGCCGCTGCCGTTCTCAAAGGCGATCGACGCTGCCGTTCAACGGATTGCCGAAGAACGCGAAGACGAATTTCTCTACGCGCTCGACATCAAGCGCGCACGCCAACACCAGATCACGCCGTTGGCGAGTATCGTCGAGCCAGCTCGAATTCGAGACACCAACCAGGAGCCGACGCTCAGCATCGGGCTGGAAGCTCCTCCCGAGCTTCCTAGCTTCGATCTTGGCATCGATGGCGGCAGCCCCCCCGATTCTCCAGAGACGCGACTCGATCACTGGAAGCGTAAGCTCCTCGATCTCACCAAGCTCAATCGCTTGCTCAACTTGAAACCTTCGAAGACCGCAATCCGGCTGCGCTGTCCCGATCCGGGCAAACTGGAGGATCTGCTTGCCGGCGGCCAGAGCATCACCGTCGTGCCGATGCCGTCGTTGACCCAAGGAGTGCGGGACGCACAACTCTACCAGGCGCGCACCGGCGACGAGCTGGCTCGTCGCTATGCCGCCGAGGCGCTCGCTCGCAACGAAGTCGTTGCGGAGAGCGAGGCGAAAGATCTCGATGCCGGGCTCGTCCAGCTGTTCCGCAAGTCACGTACGGATCTGCAGGAAGGCGGCGCCAACACGCTGTACCTCGCCTTCGGCGTACTGCGATGGAAGCAGTCCGCCGACGAGAGCCGCTCGTACCGCGCCCCGCTGGTGCTAGTGCCGGTCACGCTCGAGCGAAAAAGCGCGGCTTCCAAGATCAAGATCGTCAAGCATGAGGACGAGCCGGTCTTCAACATGACCTTGCTCGAACTGTTGCGCCAGGATTTCGCGCTGCGCATTCGCGAGCTCGAGGGAGACTCGCCGGGCGACGAGTCCGGGGTCGACATTCGAGGTATCTGGGACATCGTCCGCCGCGCTGTGCGCGACGTTCCCGGGTTCGAGGTCATCGAGGAGCTCGTCCTCAGCACCTTTTCTTTCGCCAAGTACCTGATGTGGAAGGACCTCAGTGATCGCACCGAGGCACTCAAGCAGAGCCCATTCGTGCGGCACCTGATCGACCACCCTCGCGATCACTATGCGAGCTCGGCGAGCTTCTTACCGATCGACCAAATCGACGCGGCGATCGAGCCGCGCGACCTGTTCATGCCGCTGTCGGCGGACGGCTCCCAGGTGGTCGCCGTGCACGCATCAGCGACCGGCGGCGACTTCGTCTTGGAAGGGCCGCCGGGAACCGGCAAGTCCCAAACGATTGCGAACATCATCGCTCACAATCTCGGACTCGGTCGCAAAGTTCTCTTCGTCTCCGAGAAGATGGCGGCGCTCGAAGTGGTCTATCGGCGCTTGCGAGAAAAAGGCCTAGGCGAATTTTGCCTCGAGTTGCATTCCAACAAGGCCAACAAGCGGCAGGTTCTCGATCAACTCGGCGAATCGTGGCGCAACCGCGGGTCGCGCACCGGCGCCCAGTGGGAGGCCGAAGCGGCGCGACTAAAAGGCTTGCGCGACGATCTCAATCACCTGGTCGCGGCGCTTCATTCTCCTGGGCCAGCCGGCATCAGCCCACGCGCGGCAATCGGCCGGGTCGTGCGCTGGGGCACAGTTCATCGCATCAAGCTGGATTGGACGGGCGGGCTCGATTCGGATCGCACGGGCTCTCCGGAGGAGCTGGAGGAGCTGGCTAGCACGGCCAAGCGGCTGGGCCAGGTATTCAGCGAAATTGAAGAACAGGATCGTCGTGCTTTCGCGCTGCTTCAGCGCACCGACTGGTCGAACGCATGGCAGGCTGGGTTCGTGAGTCTCTGCCGCGACATCATCGACGCGATCGGCGCCGTCGAGACGGCGGGGAAGAATTTTGCGGAGCAGTGCAAAGTTCCTTCGGTCGGATCCGACATCGGCCGCGTTCGTGCGCTCGCGGAGGTCGCGAGCGAGCTGCGCTCGACAGCGGCACGCAGCCTTGGTTTCGCTCTTCGTCCGGACGGGGCCGAGCATCTCGAAGCAATGGAGTCCGTGTTGCCGTTGCTCGCGCAGCGCAACGCTCTACGCGCCCAGCTTTCGTGTCCCTATCCACTCGAGTCCATCGACGCGGCGCACATAGATGCCTGGCAAAGAGATTGGGCGCGTATCCAGGCAAAGGCGTGGCCCATGCGAAGCATCTCTGTTTGGCTCTTTCGCCGTCGACTGCAGAAACAGCTCGTCTTGCCGACGCGGCCGGACCCGACTCGCGATCTACCCCTACTGCAGCAGCTGGGAGCGCTCCACGGCAGGATCGAGCAAGTCGTGCGCGCTCTTCCGCCTGGGGGGCCGTGGCAGGGCTTGGATACCGACGTCGCGGCTACGGAACCTGTGGTCGCCGCGGCGAGACGGTTGCGCGAAGCAACCGCGCGCGCAGCAGCGGACATCGACGAGCTGCGAGATGTGCGCGCCGCACTCCACCGTTTGTGTGGCGATGGCTGGGAGCTGCTGCAAGAAGGTGCCCCGGGTGCGGCCGCGCAAGATCTTTGCAAGGCCGCGCAGGCGTTCGAAGAGCTTTTCACCCGCTATCTCCACGAGGCCTGTGCCGAGCCCGATCAGATCCGCAACTTGGACGCGTTGCGTACGCAGGCGCAAGCGATCTGCGATCTGCAACCGCGAATCAATACTTGGTGCCGCTGGCAGCAGGCGCGTCAGGATGCGGAGCGGACGCGGCTAGGCGTTTTGGTCGCCGCACTCGAGGATGGCTCGCTTGCACCTCCGGATACCGAGGCCGCCTTTCGCACCGCGTATTGCGACTGGATTGCGCCCCGTCTGATCGACGCGAGGGAGCCATTGCGCAGGTTCGCTGCGGTCGAGCACGAAGAGAAGATTAGACTCTTTCGCGAGGTGGATCAGCGGGTCGCGGAGCTCTCCGCTGCGTACATTCGGGCCCGGCTGAGCGGCGACATCCCGGACCCGGATCAAAAGCAGCGCCACCCCGGATACGGGATTTTGGCTCGCGAGCTTCAAAAGAAGATGCGCCACCTGCCGGTACGTCAGCTCATCGACAAGATGGGCGACGCTTTGGCAGCGCTGACTCCGTGTCTCCTGATGAGCCCTTTGTCGGTGTCGCAGTATCTTGCCACCGGCACCCAGCTCTTCGACTTGGTGGTGTTCGACGAGGCCTCGCAGATTACTGTCTGGGACGCGATCGGCGCGATCGCTCGCGGTCGCAATGTGGTGGTCGTGGGCGATCCGAAGCAGATGCCCCCTACGGTTTTCTTCGAGCGGTCCGCCTCCGGCGAGGATGACGGCGAAGAAAGTCTCGTCAGCGACGACCTAGAAAGCATTCTCGACGAAGCTTTGGCCGCCAGTGTGAAGCTGCATCGGCTGACGGGTCATTATCGCAGCCGGCATGAGAGCTTGATCGCGTTCTCGAACTACCGCTACTACGGCGGCGAGCTGGTGACCTTCCCAGCGGCCGAGACCCGTCAGACGGCGGTGACCCTGAGGCGCGTCGCCGGCATTTACCAGCGCGGTCGCGGTCGAACCAACCCGGAGGAGGCCAAGGCCATCGTCGCAGAGATCGTGCGCCGCTTGAGCGACCCGGAAAAGCGTGATCGCAGCATCGGCGTGGTGACGATGAACGCGGACCAGCAGCGACTGATCGACGATCTGCTCGACCAGGAGCGGCGTGCCAATCCAGAGCTCGAGCGATTCTTCGGCGAGGAGGCGCTAGAGCCGGTGTTCGTGAAGAATCTCGAGACGGTACAGGGCGATCAGCGCGACGTGATCTTGCTGAGTGTCGGCTACGGCCCGGATGCGCCCGGGGCGCGTACCATGTCGATGAACTTCGGCCCGTTGAACAAAAAAGGCGGCGAACGACGACTGAACGTCGCCATCACCCGGGCCACCTCCGAGGTTGTGGTGTTCGCCAGCTTCGACCCTGCGATGATCGATCTCACCCGGACGTCCGCGAACGCGGTGCGCGATCTCAAACACTACATGGAGTTCGCCGAGCGCGGCCCGGCCGCCTTGGGTGAGGCGGTGCTGTCGGTCGCCGGCGCTGACAAATATGACTCGGACTTCGAGGAAGCCGTCGCCACCGGCCTGCGGCGCCGCGGCTGGAATCTGCGCACCCAGATCGGGGTGTCGAAATTCCGCGTCGACCTCGGTGTCGTCCATCCGGAATTGCCAGGCAGGTATCTGGCCGGCATCGAATGTGACGGAGCGACCTATCACCGCTCGCCGTGCGCACGCGATCGCGACCGGGTGCGGCACGCGGTACTGGAGAATCTCGGCTGGAATTTGATTCGTATCTGGTCCACCGATTTCTTCCTCGATCCAGAGCGCACGCTCGACAAAGTCGACGCGCGCCTGCGGCAACTATGTGGGAGCACCGCGGCGAAGCCGGAGGCAGTAGCGGCTACTTCGATGTCGGTCGCGCCCGTCTTGCAAGCCTGACAACGAATGACACGCGCCGGCCCGCAGCGGTTCTCGCGTCAGGCGAGTCAAGAACGGAGTCACAGCTCGATGAGCAGGCGAAGCTTCTCTTTGATTTCGGCGAGAATCGGCTTCGGCAAACTGTCGAGCTTACGTTTCAGCCGCTGGTGGTCGATCGCCCGGCCCTGATCGATCATCACTTCGCAGTCGGCCTGATTGCCCGCCATGCCGCCCGGCAGGAGTACTCGGAGCAGACTCTCGCCCACGAGCTTGGTCGTGCAGGGAAGTACGAAGGTCGACGGGTGCCCCACCTCGTTGAGGAGGTCGCTCTGG
>DASPMH010000108.1:0-3900 GCA_035627175.1 Terriglobales bacterium
AGTGGTCATGTCATACACAATATGAAAAGTTTTACGCAGCACAGAATTAGGACCTGGCGGCGCTGTGCCTTGACTCTTGCGGAAGCCGTCGCTTTAAAGCCGACAATTTGTCGGGGAAGGGAGAGGGTATGCGGTCAGTGATCCGGATCTCGCTCTGGTCGTTGGGTCTCGCGGCTTTGCTGATAGTGCTGGCGCACGATGCCGCGCTCGCCTTGTACCTGGATGAGAACCGCAACTTCGCCTTGCGCGCCCGGATCTACAGCCAAGCCTCGATCCGCACCGAAGACTCGCAGAAGGACACCTATCCCGAGGTCAAGCTCGGCCAGCTGGTCCAGCACCGCAACTTCTACAATCCCGAGCTCGATGCCAATCTGACTCCGTACACCCGCTGGCTCGGGCGATTTGCGCCCGACGAGCTCAGCTTCCGCGCCGCAGGTTGGGGGTTCTACGACGGCATCTACGATTACGGCACCAGTCAGTTCGGCCGCAATCTGCGCCGCATCAATCGCAATTACCCAACTCCTTCCCCCGATCCGACGATGCGCAATGCCTTCTTCATCGCGGGCGACAGCTTCCGCTGTCCGCGGCGGGCCGACGTGTCGATTTTCGAGGACGTCTGCCTCGAAGACGGGCCAGGGGCGGCGCCGTCCTTTCAGAACCTCGACGACATCTTTCCGGGACACGATATCCAGCACCCCCGCGACATCTACGCCCATCAAGAACGAATCAATGAGCTTTACTTGAGCTTTACCCAGGGACCGTTCTTCTTGCGCGTGGGCAAGCAAGCGATCTCCTGGGGTGAGGCCGACACTATCGCCTTGCTCGACCAGAACAATCCCTTCGACATCACCCGCGGTGCACCTGGCGCATTTCAGGATCTCGAAGAGGCCCGCATCCCGCTATGGACCATACGCTCGACGCTCGAGCTGCCGCTCGACAGCAAGTGGCTCTCGAGCGGCATGCTCGAGGCATACTGGGTACCCGGAGCGATCGATACCAATACCGGCATCTTCCCAATCTTGACGGCGAGTCCGTACTCGCCGCGCGGCCGCGATCCGCAAACCATCATCCAACAGTTCAACGGCGATTATCAGTTCGTCCTGTTCGATCACCTCCCGAAGAGGAAGATGAGCAACAGCCGCTTCGGCTTCCGCTTTCAGAGCGTCATCGCCGGCAATCACACCTTCAGCGCCTGGTACTACAACCACTTCCCCAACGCTCCCGTACCCCGCTCGCTCGGACTGGCTCGGCTGGCGATACCGGGATCGACCCGCCCAACCCAAACCTACACCGTCGAGGCCGTTCACAAGCTGACCTCGGTCTACGGCATCGCCGACTCCTTCTACATTGAACCTTACGAGCCGGTGTCGCGCTTTGTCTCCGACAATCCCTCTTTCGGCTGGCTGATCCGGATGCTGTCGCCGTGGGATGCGATCTGGCGGTTCGAGGCCGAGTACTTCGAGAACGAGCCGGGCTTCATCCCCGAGCTCAATCTGGGCGCACGCGAGGGCGTCGATGCACTCAAACAGCTCGAGTGGGTCGGCACCGTACCGGTCGCCGATCACCTGCGCTGGGAGGTCGGCTCCGACCGCAACATCTTCTTTCGCGGCCTCAATCCGACCAACAGTTTCCTGTTCGTCATGTCGCTGATCGGCTCGTGGAACATCACCGAGACCACGGACAAGGACCTCGACTTCCGCTACCAGGGCCAGCGCACGCCGGGCGAGCTCGGCACCCGGCCCGACGATTTCGTCCAGCTCAAAGCGGTCGAGGTGTTCGGCCAGATGCGGCTGCAGACGTCGTACATGCACGGCCGGCTCGATCCGGCGGTGACCTTGATCGGCAACCTCCGCGGCACCCACGCGGTCATTCCGGAGATCAATTATCGGGCAACCGACTGGCTGCTCTTCGGCATGCGCTACATCCATGTCGCCGGCGCCTACCAGCAGCTCGGCTTCTACCGCGACAAGGACCAGGTCTCCTTCCGCGCCACCTACCAGCTCAACTGACCGGCCAACGGCGCAGCTCAGTACAAGAGCACGGCGACGGTCAGAAACCACAGCAGGATGTCGGCGAGCAGCGGCCGGTCGGAGAGCAGCACCCGCGACGGATTGCCGCCCTGCTCGCGCTGGTGCACCAGGTACAGGTAACGAAAGATGCCGAACAGCACGAACGGAATGGTCAGATAGAGCAGCTCGGTGCCGAGCTTCTCGCGCACCTCCGGCGACACCGTGTAGATCGCATAGGCGACCACCGTCGAGGCGGTCACCACCGAAATCATCTGATCGAGGAAGTACGGGCTGTACTCACGCAAGCTGGCGCGATGGTGCGTCGCATTCTCCTCGAGCAGGGTCAGCTCATGGCGCCGCTTGGAGAAACCGAGAAAGAGCATCAGCAGGAAAGTGCAGATGATCAACCAGGGCGAGATCGGCACATCGATGACCACGCCGCCGGCAGCGGCACGGATGACAAAGCCCGCCGCGATCGCCATCACATCGAGGATGACGATCTCCTTGAGCCAGTAGGTGTAGGCGAACTGCAGCCCGAGGTAGAGCGCGGTCAGCGTCAGAAAGCCGGTGCCGAGCACCGCCGCGGCGCCGATGCCGCCGATCATCAATACCGCAGCGAGGGCCACGGCAGTCGGGCGACTGATGCGGCCCGCCGGCAAAGGCCGCAAGCGCTTCAGCGGGTGCTGCCGATCGCGCTCGCAGTCCTGCAGATCGTTCATCACGTAGGCACCGCTGGCAATGACGCAGAAACAGAAGAAGGCCAACGTCACCAGCGCCAAGGCGTGCAGGTCGAACAGGTGCTTGGAGAAGATCAGCGGGCCGAACACCAGGCTGTTCTTGATCCATTCCGCCGGCCGCATCAGCCGGATCAGGTCGGCCGGGGACGACCCGCGGGCGGTTGCGGCAACCGAAGGGCTCGAGGTGCTGTTGCTCTCCATTGGCTTGGGGTGCGAACCTAATCGCTAGCCGACAGGCGCGCAACCGCCCGCCATGTCTCGTTGACCGCATCGGAAGCGGCCGATACAGTCCGCCCTTCGAATTGGGTGAGCCGTGGAGTGGTTGATCGTCACATTGAGCTTGTACCGCGACGCCTTCGTGCGTGCCGCGGTGCTATCGGCCAACAATTGGCCGGTGCTGCTGAGCGTCTTCGCCTACTCGCTGATCATGACCACCGCGGCGATCGTCGCCATGCCGCTCGGCATCGTCGGCGGGATCCTGATCACCATCGTCTGGGCGGCGTGCGTCGGCTCTTTCCTCTATCTCGTCGAGATGATCGTGCGAACCACCCGAGTGACGCTGGCGGACTTCCGGCGCAGCTTCGCCGTCTATCTCGGCGATGTGCTGGGAGTGATGTTCGTGCTGTGGATCCTCGATCTGCTGACGGCGCCGTTGCTCGCCAATCCACAGTACGGCGAGGCGCTGTCGATCTTCAAAGGGATCGCGATCTTCGTCCTGTTCAATGCCGTGCCTGAGCTGATCTATTGCGGCCACCACTCGTCTTTGGCCTTGGTCGCGGAAAGCTACCGCTTCATCTCCAACAACTGGATCGAGTGGTTTCCCGCCAACGTGGTCGCAGCGCTGCTGGTTTATTTCATCTGGCAGCTGCCGCTCAGCGGCATCGCCGAGTTGCTGAAGACCGGCTTGATCAGCTTGCTGATCTACTACGCCATGGTGATGCGCGGCCTGCTCTTCCAGGAGCTGTCGACGTCCAGCTATCGCTCGCGCGCATTCAAGTACCGGGCTCGCTAAAGAGGTGAGCCCCCGTCGCCCGCCACGGGGACTCACCCAGCTTCAAGCTTCAGCGCACCGGCCGCGGCAGGCGTCGCTTTCCTTCTCCCGGCGCCCACAAAATCGGAACCAGGGCAATCACATAAGCGACCACCGCCACCAA
>DASPMH010000109.1:0-4675 GCA_035627175.1 Terriglobales bacterium
CTCGAGCACCGGGCCGAACTGCGCCGCGATGCGGTGGCCGATCTGCAGATTGCGGATCAGCGATTCGCCGCTGACCAGGAATTCGTCCGGCAGCACGTACCACGGGCCGACAGCGATTCGGCCGGTCGCAATCAGGCGCCGCAGCCGGGGGCGATTCTCCGGACGCACCTCGAGATAGTCCTCGAGCACGATCGTCTGCCCGTCGAAATGGAAGTGTGAGAACGACGGATCGCGCTCGAGCAGATCGAGCAAGCGGTCGGTCAACCGCACCAGCCGGCAGCGGAAGTCCTGGAAGGTCTGGTACCATTCGCGGTCCCAGTGAGTATGCGGCACGACGAAGAGCTCGGGGTTTGGGGCCATGAATCCAACTAAGGCCAGCGGGCGCTTGGGGCAATGGGGCAAGCCTATGCTTTGGCCAGCGGTGCTCGCGTGTTATCGAACCGGTTCCGATGATTGGTCGCTTCTCGCTCATCCTGGTCTGCTTGGTGCAGCTGGGGCTCGCCCCGGCTACTGCGCCCGCCGAGGTTCGCCCGCGCACGGCCGATACCGACGAGATCTACGAGCGCTTTGCGCCGGCGGTGGTGCAGATCCGCATCCTCAACCGCGCCTCTTCCTCCAAAAAGGCCATCGGCTCCGGCTTCTATGCCGCAACGACAGGTCGGATCATCACCAACTACCATGTCGTCTCCGACCTGGTGCAGCACCCGAAAAAGTACCAGGCCGAGCTGGTCGGCAAGGACGGCGTCACCATTCCCGTAGCGCTCGTCCATCTCGACGTCGTCCACGACCTCGCGCTGCTCGAAGCTCCCGTCGCTCCCGCGGCGCTGCTGGCACTCGCGGCAGAGCCGCCGCGCCAAGGTACGCGGCTGTTCTCGCTCGGCAACCCCTTCGATCTCGGCACCTCGATCGTCGAGGGCACCTACAATGGCCTGTTGCAGGAGACTCTCTACGAGAAGATTCACTTCACCGGCTCGATCAATCCCGGCATGAGCGGCGGCCCCGCGGTCGACAGCCGCGGCCAGGTCGTCGGTATCAACGTCGCCACGGCCGGCAATGCGCTGAGCTTCTTGATTCCGGCCAAGTATGCGGCCGCGCTGATCGCCGCCGCCAACGACCCGGCCTATCAGACGCCAGCCAACTTCACCGGCATCATCCGCGACCAGCTGATTCAGAACCAGCAGGTGTTGATGGATCATCTCCTCGGCGGACGCTTCGAGGAACTGAGCCTCGGCAGCTTCCGCGTGCCCGGCCGTTTTGCGCCCTTCGTCAAATGTTGGGGCGACGAGCAGACCGAAGCGCGCCAGCCCTACGACGCCGTGGTGCACAGCTGCTCGACCAGCGATTCGGTCTATGTCGCCGACACGCTCTCGTCGGGAGCGATCAAATACAGCCACCAGTGGTATAGGGCGAAAGATCTCAACCGCTTTCAGTTCTATTCGCTGTACGAGGATCAGTTCACCGCCGGCGGCATCGGCACCGGCTCGCGCGATCTCGTCACCCGCTTCGAATGCAACACCGAGGTCGTCGGCCGCGACGGCGTCGACATGAAGATGGTGCTCTGCCTGCGCGGCTACAAGAAAATGCGCGGGCTGTACGACGCTTTCCTGATGGCAGCCTCGCTCAACGATAACTTCACCGGACTGCAAACCAAGCTCGAGCTGCACGGCGTCACCTTCGAGAACGCCCATCTCCTGGCGCGCAAGTTCGTCGATGCGATCACATGGGCGCCACCGTCGTCGTAGAGATCCTCGACCGGCGTGGTCGCTTGAAGGAGCGCCAGCGCCTCGCCAGCCTGCCGGCGACACTCGGGCGTAGCTATGCCTGCGAGGTGATTCTCGACGATCCCTTCGTCTCGCCCGAGCATCTGCGGGTGGAGCAGCGCGACGAGCGGCTGGTAGCGGTCGACCTCGGCACCACCAACGGGACCCGGCTGGCAACCGACAACCGCCGCATCACCGAGATCGAGCTCGATGGCGATCTTGGGCTGCGCCTCGGCGAGACCGTAGTGCGGTTGCGGACGGCTAGCGCGCCGATCGCTCCGGCGTTGCCGCTGCGGCGGGTGTCGGTCGATCGCGGCCGCTGGCAGGTCGGCGGGCGACTGGCACTGGCCTGGTTGATTGCGATGACGCTGGCGGTGATGACCGAGTACCTCGCCACCTATGAGGAACTGCGGGCGGTCGCCCTGGTCTCGCAGGTGACCAGCACCACCTCGATCCTGCTCGCTTGGAGTGGTCTGTGGGCGATCAGCAACCGCATCGTCACCCACCGCTTCCACTTCCTCGAACACTGCCTCAATGCGACGTTCTGGGCGATTTTCTTCTTGCTGATTCAGCAGGTCAGTGGCTACGTCGCCTTCGCCCTGGCGCTCGACGAAGCGGTCACCGCGGCCACTTGGATGGTCAACGGCGCACTATTCGGCGGCATGCTCTACGGCCATCTCGAGCTGTGCTCGTCGATGCCGAGGCCGAGAGTCGCCGCCACCGCCTTCGGCATCGCGGCAAGCCTGACCCTGCTGTCAGCGCTGGCGACCGTCGTCGACTACTTGCAAGGACCGCAGTGGGACTTCATGGTGCGCTTTCGCAACGAGCTCAAACCGCCGATGTTCCGTTTGGCGGACAGTGAGACGGTCGAGAGCTTCTTTGCCGACACCCGCGAACTGAAGCAGCGCATCGATGCGCTCGCCAAAGAGAAGAATTGAGACAGGAGAGATCGATGCGTATTCCCGACCGCGGCCTGAATCGCGATGAAGTGTTGAACCAGCTCGAGTCATACCGGGCCAAGGACATGCCGTGGCGCGACGGCCGGACCTGGGCCTACATCTACGATCCCGGCTTGGAAGCCGAAGAGGTGATCAAGCGCGCCTTCACCATGTACCTCAGCGAGAACACCCTCGACCCGACGGTGTTCCCCAGCACCCTGCGGCTGGAGACCGAGCTGGTGGCGATGGCGGCGAACCACCTGAAGGGCGACGAGCACGTCGTCGGCAACTTCAGCAGCGGCGGCACCGAGAGCATCATCCTCGCGGTCAAGACCGCCCGCGACCGGGCCCGCGACCTGCGATCGCACATCCAACAGCCGGAGCTGATCTTGCCGAGCACGGCGCATGCAGCGTTCCAGAAGGCCTGCCACTACCTCAGCGTCAAGCCGGTGATCGTGCCGGTCGATCCGCAGACCTTCCGCGCCGATCCCGCAGCGATGCGCGCGGCGATCACGCCCAACACGATCATGCTGGTCGGCTCGGCGGTCTCGTACGCGCACGGTGTCGTCGATCCGATCCGCGAGCTCGGCCAGATCGCTCTCGAGCACGACCTGCTGCTGCATGTCGATGCCTGCATGGGCGGCTTTCTCCTGCCCTACTTCCGCCGCCTCGGCGCGCCGGTGCCGGATTTCGAGCTGCACGTCCCGGGCGTGACCTCGATCTCGATGGACCTGCACAAGTACGCCTTTGCGGCCAAGGGCGCCTCGGTGATCCTCTACCGCAACAAGGACCTGCGGAAGTACCAGATCTACGCCTGCTCCAACTGGACCGGCTACACCATCGTCAATCCGACAGTACAGAGCACCAAGTCGGCGGGACCCCTGGCGGCGGCCTGGGCGGTGCTCAACTTCATCGGCGACGCCGGCTACCTCGAGATCGCGCGGCAGGTGCTCGACATGACCCGGCGCATCGCCGACGCGATCGAGAAGATGCCCGACCTGCGCCTGCTCGGCCGGCCGGAAATGAATCTGATCGCCTTTACCTCCGACACCGTCAGCGTCTTCCACATCATCGACGAGATGCGCGAGAAGGCTTGGTACATCCAGCCGCAGCTCGGCTACGAGAGCTCGAAGGAGAACATCCACCTGTCGATCAATCCGGCGAGCGTGCGCTGGGTCGACGAATTTCTCCGCGATCTCGCCGAATGCGTCGACAAGGCGAAGAAGATGTCCAGCGGTGGCCTGACCAGCGGCATCCACGAGATGTTCGCCAACATCGACGCCGACACTCTATCACCCGAGATGTTCCAGCAGATGCTCGGTATGGCCGGCATCCAAGGCACCGAGCTGCCGCAGCGCATGGCCGAGATCAACGAGATCCTCAACGCCCTGCCGCCGAAGCTGCGCGAGCGCCTGCTGATCGAGTACCTCAACGACCTCTACTGCCAACCCGCTTAAGGCGGGCTATCCCCAAACAGGAGTCTCTCCGTGGCCGATTACGTTTTCACCATCAGTCATCTTCGCAAGGCGATCGCCGAGCGCGTCCTGCTCGACGACATCACCCTCGCCTTCCTACCCGGCGCCAAGATCGGCGTGCTCGGCCCGAACGGCGCGGGCAAGTCGACGCTGCTCAAGATCATGGCCGGCCTCGACAAAGAATTCACCGGCGAGGCCTTCGCCAAGGCAGGGCTGCGTATCGGCTTCCTGCCGCAGGAGCCTCAGCTCGATCCTGACAAGACCGTGTTGCAAATCGTCGAGGAAGGCGTCGCCGATATTCGCGGCTTGCTCAATCGCTTCGACGAGGTCAGCGCCAAGTTCGCCGAGGACATGGACGACGAAACCATGCAGAAGCTGCTCGACGAGCAAGGCCGGCTGCAGGATCAGATCGATCACGTCAACGCCTGGGAGCTCGACCGCACCCTCGAGATCGCCATGGACGCGCTGCGGCTGCCGCCTGCCGACGCCAACGTCGCCACTC
>DASPMH010000110.1:0-2572 GCA_035627175.1 Terriglobales bacterium
CGGATTGACCAGATCTGCTAGAGCAATTCCGCCGGCGGCAATCGCCAACACCGTGATCGCAGTTACCGTCGCGCCGCGGGCGAACGGGAACATTCGCCGGAAATACTCGAAGCCGATGGCTGCAATCAGCGCGAACATCACCGACATACCGATGGCGCGCGTGAAAGAGGGCCGGTCGTAGCTCGAGACGAACGCCGGCATCACCACCGCGATCACCGCGATCAGAGTCGCAGTGGCGAAACGACTGTGCAGCGCAAAGCGCAAGCACAACCCGATCCCTAGAGTGAAGAGAGCCACAGTCAGAGGGGCGAGCAAGGTGTCACCGAGCAGGCGCAGCGGCGTCCGCGTGATCGCGAACGGAGCTATCAACACGCTGGCGATCACGTCCGACGAGGCTGCGGAGCCGATTTCCTTGGCGAGCCCGCCGAACACCGGGTTGAGCTGCCCGAACATCAACGTCTCCAGAATCGTCCAGACCATCTTGCCGCCGGTGTAGGTCCGCAAAGAATCCAACATCTGAGCGCCCGGTAGCGCTGGCAGCAGAGTGGCAACAAAAGAAAGCGCCGCGATGCCGATGACCAGGCGCGGTCGGGAGGCCGCGGTGGCGACGCTGTAGGTCGCCAGAGCGATGGCGAGCAGTGTGAAAGGGACCAGCCCCGGTTGCATCAGGCCGACCGCGGCGGCCGGCCCGAACAAGGCCAGGGCAGCGACGGAGCGCCGGACATGGATAGCCTGTAGCAGCGCCAGCAGCGCCAGCGGCACGAAGGCAACTGGGACCTGCAGAGCCGCAAACAACGGCATCGTCAGGGTCCAGGGTGAGAAAAGATAGGCCGCCGTCGCGACGGCCGCGGCATGGCGCGCCCCTGACTGCAGCGTCACCCAAGCGATGCCGGCAGCGACGGCGGCAATCCACGCGCATTGCGTTGCCTGAACCCAATGGATCGTCGGTGCCCAGCCGAAGATCTCCAGCGGGCCGACGCCGATGAGCAGGAGGAAAAGGTACGGCACGGTGCCGTGCATTCGGGTGATCAAGAGATTGGCGTGCTCGTCGAGCATTGCCTCGATGGTCGTCAGGAACAAAGTCGCGTCGGTGATGCTCGCCACCAGCGGAGAGCTCCACGCGGTGGCCAAGCGCCATGTCACCGTCAGCACGATCATCGCGGCGATCGCCCAGCCGATCCGCCGCTCGACGGGCTGGTTCTGCGTTGCGGAATGCGGCGCCTCGCGCCAAGCGGCGAGAAACAGCAGCATCGCGGGTGCTGCCAGCGACAGGATGAACAAGACTTGCGCCGGCCTGGGGAGATGTTTCGCCAGGAGCGATGCCACCAATTGAAGCGCCACGATCACCGCCGCTGCCACGGTCAGCGGCGATCGCTGCGGCAGTGTCCAAGCGCTGCCACTCGCCGTCGCGCCTGCGGCGAACGACTCGAACCATCCCAGGCTACGCCGCGGCACACTGATCGCAATGATCGCCGCCGCGAGTAGGCAGATCAGTCGGCCGCCGACCCACCACGGCGGCAGGCCGGGGAACAACCGCTCCATCAGCCCGGCAGACCACGGCGGCATGGTCAAAGGTGTCGCCGGCGGTGGAAAGAATAGCGGTGCGGCGTAGACCAGGAAGAGCGCGAGGGCGAGCCACACCCGCAAACTGCACTGGCGATCGGAGTCAGGGCTCATCCGGATCGATCACCCAGGTATCCCCATGAAGATGCTGCCCGCCGGTGACATCGAGGGTTGCGCCGGTCGTCCACGCCGACGCCGGAGAGGCGAGAAACAGCACCGCGGCGGCAACCTCGTCGACCGTTCCCAGCCGGCCGATCGGCAGAGCTGCCGCGCGGGCCACCACCGCTGGGTCGTACTTGGCGGTAAAACCGGAGGCGGCGATCGGACCGGGAGCCACGGCATTGATGCGAATGCCGTAATCGCCCCACTCGACCGCCAGGCTCTTGGTCAAGTTGGCGACGGCGGCGCGCGCAGCGGAAGTGTGCGCGCAGCCCGGTATGCCGCGGTGGTGATTGGCGATGACGTTGACGATGATGCCGGAGCGGTTGGCGATCATGTGCTTGCCGGCCGCCTGAGTCATGTACCACGTGCCATTGAGGTTGGTGGAAATCACCGCATTCCAACCCCTGACGGCGTAGTTTTCGGCCCGCTGGGCAAACTGGCCGCCGGCATTGTTGACCAGCAGATCCAGCCGCGAGTGATGGCCCACGATCGCCGCCATCAGCTCGGCCACCTGGTCCGGCTCGCGGATGTCGCAGGTCTGCGTCAGCGGGGCGCGGCCGGTGACGGCTTCGATCGCGGTGCGGCCTTGCTCCAGATGCTCCCGCTTGCGGCTGGCGATGACCACTTCGGCGCCACACTGCATCAAGGCGGTCGCGATCGCTCTGCCGATGCCGGTGCCGCCGCCGGTCACCAAGGCGACGGTGCCGGCGAACAGGTCCGGTGCGAAAAAGCGCGCGGCCGACATCGGCCTGCTATACGCGGCAGGCGCTGGCGATGCCAACGTGCAAAATGCCTTGCGCCATGGTCCGCGCAGGTTGTAAGCACAAGGGCGGCTTGCCGCCGATTC
>DASPMH010000111.1:0-2776 GCA_035627175.1 Terriglobales bacterium
GATGCTTCACTCGAAGGCAAGGCGATGGCCGAGGAGCGCACCAAGGCGGCGGACATGGATGCGATCTCCGACGGCGACGGCGAAGCCGCGGCGGTGCCCACCGAGCTGGGTGGGGGTGAGGCTGCCGGAGGGGAAGTGGCATGAGCGAAGTCAACGCGCTGCTGGTTCGCGAGCTGCGTGACAAGACCAACGCTGGCATGCTCGATTGCAAGAAAGCCCTGGTTGAGACCGGTGGCGATCTCGACAAGGCCGTCGTCTACCTGCGCGAGAAGGGTCTCGCCGTCGCCGCCAAGAAGGCAGCGCGGGCGGCGAGCGAGGGCATGGTGTCCTCCTACATCCACGCCGGTGGCAAGATCGGGGTGCTGGTCGAGGTCAACTGCGAGACCGACTTCGTCGCCCGCACGCCGGAGTTCCAGGCGCTGGTGAAGGACGTCGCCATGCAGGTGGCCGCGACCAATCCGCAGTACGTTCGCCGCGAAGAGGTTCCGGCCTCGGCGGTCGAAGCGGAGAAGCAGATCTTTCGCGCCCAGGCGAAGGAGAGCGGCAAGCCGGACAATGTCATCGAGCGCATGATCGAGGGCAAGGTCTCGAAGTTCTACACCGACATCTGTCTGCTCGAGCAGCCGTTCATCAAGGATCCGCAACGCACCGTCGGCCAGCTGGTGACCGATGCGATCGCGCGCATCGGCGAGAACATCGTCGTGCGGCGCTTCGCACGTTTCCAATTGGGCGAGACCACTCCTACTCTCGAAGCCAATTAGGGCGTTCGTGACCTCGCCGACGCCCCCCGCTGCCGAACCATCTGGTACGTTGCGTTATCGGCGGGTCCTGCTGAAGCTCAGCGGCGAGGTGCTCGCCGGCGGAGCCGGCTTCGGCATCGATCCCGAGGTGTTGCAGTCGCTGACGCTGCAGCTGCGCGAAGTGCACGGCTCCGGCTGTGAGCTCGCCATAGTCATCGGCGGCGGCAACATCTTTCGAGGCGTTGCCGGCAGCGCCCGCGGTATGGACCGCGCCAGCGCCGACTACATGGGCATGCTGGCGACGGTGATCAACGCGGTCGCGCTGCAGGATTCGCTCGAGCGCGCCGGGGTGATGACCCGGGTGATGTCGGCGATCGCGATGCAGCAGGTCGCCGAACCCTACATCCGGCGGCGCGCCAAGCGACATCTCGAGAAGGGGCGGGTGGTGATCTTCGCCGCCGGCACCGGCAATCCCTTCTTCACCACCGACACCGCCGCCAGCCTGCGCGCCGTCGAGATCGGCGCCGACGTGATTCTCAAGGCGACCAGCGTCGACGGCATCTACGACGCCGATCCCAAACTGAAGCCGGACGCCAAACGCTTCGAGGAGATCAGCTACATCGAGTTTCTCAACCGTCACTTGAAAGTGATGGACTCGACTGCCATCTCCTTGTGCATGGACAACTCGCTGCCGGTAGTAGTGTTCAGCCTCAATACTCCGGGGAACATCCAGCGGGTGATTTCCGGCGAAACGATCGGCACGATCGTACACTAGGAGCAGCTATGACCGAGCAGGTCATGGAAGACCTCCACCGCGAGCTCGAGAAGGTGATCGTCGCACTGCGACGCGAGCTCAGTCACACCCGTACCGGCCGCGCCTCGACGGCGCTGCTCGAGGGCATCACGGTGGATTATTACGGCACCCGCAGCCCGCTGAACCAGCTCGCCGGATTGTCTGCCCCGGAGCCGCGGCTGCTGGTGATCCAGCCGTACGACAAGTCGGTGCTGTCGACGATCGAGAAGGCGATTCTGCAGTCCGATCTCGGCCTGGTGCCGATGAACGACGGCAAGATTCTGCGCGTGCCGATTCCCGAGCTCACCGAAGAGCGCCGCCGCGACCTGGTCAAGCACATCCGCAAGATCGGCGAAGACTACAAGGTGTCGGTGCGCAACCATCGCCGCGAGGCGATCGATCTGCTCAAGGAGCTGGAGAAGGAAAAAGAGATCACCGAGGACGACCTGCGCAAGCTGCAGGAGAAGGTCCAGGCCGAGACCGACAAGCACATCGAGCTGGTCGACGCCGCGCTCAAGAAGAAAGAGCAAGAAATCATGGAGGTGTAGCTCGGGTGGCCGACTCGCCGACAGTCCGCCTCGATCCCGAGCGCCTGCCCCGCCACGTCGCCATCATCATGGATGGCAACGGGCGCTGGGCCCAGCAGCGCGGCCTCAAGCGTGTCGAAGGCCACAAGCGCGGCAAGGATTCGGTGCGCGCGGTGGTCGAGACCAGCCGGCGGATCGGCATCGAGTACCTCAGCCTGTACGCCTTCTCGACCGAGAACTGGAGCCGCCCCAAGCGCGAAGTCGACGCGCTGATGAGCCTGCTGCGGCAGTACCTGCGCTCCGAGCTCAACAAGATGATGAAGAATGGCATCCGCCTGCGAGCTGCCGGGGATCTCGAGCGCTTGCCGCCGCAGCTGCGGCGCGAGCTAGAAGACAAGATCGAAGCGACCCGTGACAACACCGCGATGACCGTCATTCTCGCGGTGAGCTACGGCGGTCGCGAAGAGCTGGTGCAGGCCGCCCGAGCGCTGGCAACGCAAGCGCGCGACGGTAGCCTCGACCCGGCGTCCATCGACGAGGCGGCGCTACAGGCGCAGCTGGGGACGGCGGGTATTCCCGATCCTGACTTGTTGATCCGCACCAGCGGCGAGATGCGGGTGTCGAACTTCTATCTCTGGCAGCTCGCGTACAGCGAAATCTTGTTCACCGAGACCTTGTGGCCCGACTTCCGCGAGCCGGAGTATCTCGCCGCGCTG
>DASPMH010000112.1:0-9944 GCA_035627175.1 Terriglobales bacterium
GCGCAAGCTTGCCGGCGCAGCGCCACGGACGCGCAGCCGCAACACCGGCCACGCCAGCATTCCCGCAACGAACGGATAGGCAGCGATCCAGCGATTCAGATCGAGCAGGCCGGCGGCGATTGCGCCGCCGCCATCGCCTTCACCCAGCAGCGGAGTGCCCGCGGCGAGCCAGCGCCAGCCGAGAAAGGCGCCGAAGCCGACCGCGAAGATCGCTACATCGCGGAGGGCCGCACCTGGCGGCTGCCCGTGTCCGGCGAGCGGCCGCCAGACAAGATAGGCGATGCCGGTTGCCGGCGAGATGATGGCCGCCAGCAGAAACGGCAATACCGATCCGCGCCAGCCGTCGATCTCCAACAGGAACAACGCGGCGCCGCCGGCGATCAGCGTGGCCACCCACACCGGATCCGCAGGCACGATCGCCCAATAGGCCAGGGCGTAGCTCGGCAGCAGCAGCAACAATACCGGCAGCACCAGCTCGCGCCCCACCGTGCGCGCGATGCCGGCGGCCGCACCCAGCAGCAGCAACAAGCCGAGCAGCGAAGCCAAGCGCAGCGCCGGCAGCCCGCCGACACCGAGCGACGCCGCCAGCGCCGCCAAGATCGAATAGGGCACGGCGACAACGACGGCGGGATCGCCGGGATGCAGCACCAAGCCATGTCCGGCAACCAGATTGAGCCCGGCGCGCAGAGCGACGAAGGCCTCGTCGACCAGCGCACCGTGATGGCGCCACACCATCGCGGCCGCGGCCAATGCCGCGGCCAGCAGCGGCAACAGGCGAGTGGCGCCGGTCGAAGCGAACATGGCGGCTGTCGTAGGGATTCGCTCCTGCCACTGCAAGCCGGCCGTAGTGCCGGCGCAGCGGCTCTGCTAGCAAGTCTCCATGTCGCAGCAATTGGCAGGCAAACTCGCCGCGGTGCTGTTCGATGCGGGCAACACCATTCTTCACCTCGACTATCCCTACATCTGCGAGGTGCTGGCACGGCACGGTTTTGGGTGCGATCCGGGCGCCTTCCAGCTTGCCGAGTACTCCTCGCGTGCCGCGGTCGATCGCGAGCTCGCGCACCACGTCTCTCCGCCGGAGAGTGTCGAGGGACTGCTGTGGAGCGGTCGGGGCGAACGGCCGTCGTACTTTGCCGTGGCGCTGCACCAACTCGGAATTCGAGGCGAGCAGGCGGAGCCGGTGTTGGAGGATCTGCGGCGACTGAATCAAGAGCGCTGTCTCTGGCGTGTCGTCGAGCCCGATACCGCCGAGGTGCTGGGCGAGCTGCGGCGGCGAGGCTATCGCATCGCGGTGATCTCGAACGCCGACGGTAGGGTAGAGCGCTTGTTGTGCGACGCCAAGCTCGACGTCTTGTTCGAGACGGTGATCGACTCGAGCATCGTCGGCGTCGAGAAACCCGACCCGCGCATCTTCCAGCTCGCCCTGGAGAAGCTCGGCGGCATCCCCGCAGCCGAGGCGATCTACGTCGGTGACGTCTATGGCATCGACGTCCAAGGCGCCCGCCGCGCCGGTCTCACCCCGATCCTGCTCGACCGTCTGTCGCGCTATCCGCGCGAGCTCGACTGTGTCCGCATCACCGCGCTCGATGAGCTGCTCGACCTGTTACCTGGAAGAGGATGAGGCCCGGTGGCCTCCCCGGTCTTCAAAACCGCGCGGGCGCCCCTAGGGCGCCGGAGGGTTCGACTCCCTTCCTCTTCCGCCAGATTGGGGGGTTGTGAATTGTTTTGGTTTGTCAGTATCTTTGTTTAGTGACTGACGCGAATGGGGAGGATGAGAGTGATGGGAAGAATGGGGAGAATAAAAGGCCTCTTATCCTTCCTATGATTCCCATCACTCCCATTCTTCCCATTCCCCGGCCCCCGCCTCGGTCGTCCCGCCGCGGGGAGATCCGCGCCGGCTGCTCTCCTTTCAGAAGGCCGAGGTCGTCTACGACATCACCTTTCGCTTCGCCCATCGGTATCTTGGCCGCGGCGACCGCACCGTCGACCAGATGATCCAGGCGGCTCGGTCCGGGAAGAAGAACCTGCTCGAAGGCAGCAAAGCCGGGCGTACCTCGAAAGAGATGGAGATCAAGCTGACCAACGTCGCCCGCAGCAGCCTTGAGGAGCTGCTCGACGACTACCTCGATTACCTACGCGCGCGCGATCTGCCAGTCTGGGACAAGGATTGCCGCGAAGCGCGCTATGTCCGCCAGCTCGGGCGCAAACAGCCGCAAAGCTTCGAGCTCTATCGCGAGATCGTCGCGACCCGCCCGCCGGCGATCATCGCCAATCTCGCGGTCTGCTTGATTCATCAGGCCAACTTCCTGATCGACCGGCAACTGGAGCGCCTCGACCGCGACTTCCTCCGCGACGGCGGCTTGCGCGAGAGAATGACCAAAGCGCGCCTCGAGGCGCGCCGGCGCTCCTGACCACTCTCCTATTCCTCCCGTCGCTCCTGTTGCTCCTACTTCCCCAGCCGCATCCGCCCATCGACGACAATCGCTCCTTTGCCGCGCGGCAAGACCTTGACCGGATTGAGATCGAGCTCGCGCAGCTCGGGGACGATCTCGGTCAGTGCCGAAATCCTCTGGACGATCTCGGCCAGGGCGGCGCGATCGGCCGCCGGCGAGCCGCGGTAGCCGTCGAGCAACTTGCTCGCTCGCAGCTCGCGCAGCATCTCGCTGGCATCGAGGTCGGTCAGCGGGGTCAGCCGGAAGGAAACATCGCGCAGCAGCTCGGTCAGCACTCCGCCGAGGCCGGCGACGATCAATGGGCCGAAGGTCAGATCGGTGGTTACGCCGACCAACGCCTCGACGCCGTCGGCGACCTGGCGTTGCAACAGGATGTTCTCGAGACGGCTGCCGGCGGCGCGCACGCGCTCGTCGAGGATCTGCACCGCCTGCTCGATATCGGCGGAGTTGTGTAGATCGAGCAGCACGCCGCCGATGTCCGATTTGTGCAGCAAGCCCGGCGCGACCGCTTTGGCTACCAGCGGATAGCCGAGCTGCTCGGCAATGCGTACCGCACCGATATCGGGCGGGGCCAGAGCGGCAGTCGCGGACTCGATGCCGGTGGCGCGCAAGATGGTGGCGAAGTCCTCCGCCGCCACCCAAACCGGCTCGGTAGCGCCGTCGAGGACGCGATCGACCACGGCGCGGATGGCGCTGCGGGCGAAGCTGCTGAGCTCGAAGACCTTGCCCCGCGGGCGCTCTCGCCAGCGGGCGTATCTCTCCGCCGCCGACAAGGCCAATGCCGCGTTCTCCGGAAAACTGTAGGAAGGCAGCGCTCGGCGCGGTCCGCTGGCGAGAACTTCCGGCGAACCCGTCGCCGACAAGAACACCGTCAGTACCGGCTTCTCCGCCGGCACCCGGCCGGCGCCACGGGCGATTGCCGCCGGGATGTGCGCCGTGTCGCGCTGCAACACCGGGATGTAGATCACCACCAAGGCATCGACGCTCGGGTCGCGGCCGACGGTAGCGATCGTCTGCTCGTACTGCTCCGCGCTCGCCGAGGCGATCATGTCGACCGGATTCGACAACCCCGCCTGCGGCGGCAGGAACTGTTGCAAGGCTGAGCGAGTCTCTTCGCTCAAGGAAGGCAGCTCCAGGCCCTGCGCCTCGCAAGCGTCGGCGAGCAGGATTCCCGGTCCGCCGGCATTGGTGACTACGCCGACACGACGGCCGGGCGGCAGCGGCTGAGTCGAGAGCAGGGTGGTGACATCGAACATCTGCTCGAGCGTTGCGGTGCGGATCACCCCGGCTTGCTCGAACAAAGCATCGACCGCGACGTCGAGGCTGGCGAGTGCGGCGGAGTGACTCGAGGCGGCGCGCGAGCCCGCGGCGGAGCGACCGGATTTGACCGCGACGATCGGTTTGATGCGACTGACTTCCGGCGCGATGCGAGCGAACTTGCGCGGATTGCCGAAGCTCTCGAGGTACAGAACGATCACTTTGGTCCGCTCGTCTTCGGCCCAATAGGAAAGGAGATCGTTGCCGGATACGTCCGCCTTGTTGCCGACCGACACGAAAGACGAGATGCCGATGTTGAGGCGCCGCACCGCATCGAGGATCGCGATGCCGAGCGCCCCGCTCTGCGACAGCATGCCGACGTTGCCTGCGGGCGGCGCGATCGGCGCGAAGGTGCCGTTGAGGCAGATACTCGGCGCGGTGTTGAGGACGCCCATGCAGTTCGGCCCCACCATGCGCATGCCGGACTGCCGCACCAGTTGGCGCAGGCGGAGCTCGGTGGCGCGCCCGTCGCCCGAAATCTCGGCGAAACCGGCGGTGATCACCACCACGCCGCGCACCTTCTTGGCAGCGCAGTCGGCGATGATTTTCTCGACGTGCGGCGCCGGCACCGCGATGATGGCGAGATCGATCGGGTCCGCGACCGCGGTAACCGCCGGATAACATCGCAAGCCGCCGATCTCATCGACCGCGGGGTTGATCGGATAGATCGGCCCCTGAAAGCCGCTCTTCAGATTGTTCAGCAATACTTCACCGATCGACCCGGGTTGCCGAGACGCGCCGACCAGCGCCACCGAACCAGGCTCGATTAGCCCGCGGACGCTCTCGGCTGCGGCGCCCCGCTCGCGCGCGAGAGTCGCTTCGCTCCACTCCGGCGTGGCGGCGGTGGGGAACGAGACATGAACCACGCCCCCGGCAAGGGAGCGCTTCACCTGAAAGCCACTGCTGGCAAACACCCGCAGCATGCGGTTGTTCTCGCCGAGGACGTCCGCTTCGAACTCGCTGACCCCGCTGGCGCGGGCGATGCGACCGAGGTGATTGAGCAAGATCGTGCCGATGCCCCTGCCTTGGAGCTCGTCGAGCACGGCAAAAGCGACCTCGGCGCGCTCGGGATGAGCTGCGCTGCGGAAGTAGCGGCCGACGCCGAGGATGTGCTCGCCATCTTCTCGCCGGAGCGTAGCGATCAGCCCGACGTGATCGCGAAAGTCCGGCTCGGTGAACTTCTGCACCTCGGCGTCGGAGAGATGGGTCTTGATGCCGAAGAAGCGGAAGTACACCGACCGCGAGCTCAGTTTGTTGAAGTGCTCCTGCAGCCGCTGCTTGTCGTCCGGCGCGATGGCGCGGATGTGAATCGAGCTGCCGTCGCGCAGCAGCTCATCGGCGGCATACTGGCGGGCGTCTTGGACGATCGAGGTGGCGGACATGAACGCCACATTCGCGCGCCATCCTGGGCCTGGCAAGGCGGGGCCGCTCCCGCTCGCGTTGCGCAGGCGACCGGCGCGCGCCCCGTCGAAGCGTCAATCCAGCTTGAACGCGCCACCGCCTGCAGTTAAACGCCAGTTGCCTATGTCGGAAAGCGCTGCTCACCCGGACGAGATCGCTCAGTGTCGTCAGCTGCTCCAAGTGCTCGATGTCGCACCCGGCGCAGATCTGGCCAAGCTGGAAACCGCCTACCGGGTGCTGACCAAGATCTGGAGTCCGGAGGCGTTCGAGTTCGATCCGGAACGGCGCCAGTTTGCCGCCCGCAAGCTCGATCAGATCAATGCCGCCTACGAGTGGTTGCGCCAGCATCCCAAAGCGCTCGAGGTAGTCGCCTCGACCGACGGTATCGTCTCCGAAAACGAGGCGGTCACCTACCGGTGGGACGCCAGCTGGCGGCGCGCCAGCGCGGTCCGCATCGCCATCGGTAAGGTGTTGTTGGTGATCATGCTAGTGTCGACGGTCGGTCTGGCCATACTGCTGCTGGTGGTACCGCCGACGATCCACGTGCTGCACGGAACCGTGCTGAGCATCGGCGACGCGGATGCAACCGACCCCGACAAGCCCCGCGAGATCACCGTTCAACTCAGCGAGCGTCCGGAGCAGAAGTTGGTCACCGTCTATCGCGGCCGAGCCCAGCTACGGGTCGGCCAGACGGTCGAAGTGCAAGAGGCGATCACCCCGGTGTTCGGCGGCAAGCGCTACCGCGTCACCGAATATTATCCGCCGCGCTGAGCGAGGGGCGGCTGGGATTAGCCGCAATCGGCTGATCTCCGCCGCCTCGGGGCGCAGCATCAACTTGTGCGCTGCTCGAGAATCACCACGTAAGTGACTGACCTGCCAAGACAAAGCGGCGATGGTCGGCGCGGCCGCGGGGTTGGTGTCACGGTTGCAGAGATGACCTTCTGCAATGGTAGGTTCGAACAATGCGCCGGCCGGTGGCGCGAAACGAATCGAAGATTGGCTCGAGCGTTTGATCGACGATCGCAAGCTGCGCGACCAGCTTTTCTCGATGCCCTCGGCGGCTTGTGACAGCACCGGCTTGACGCTCAGTTGGAGTGAGCTGGGAGCGCTGCTGGCTTTGCCGCAGTCGTACCTCGACGAGTTTGCGCGGGCGCTGCCCGAGCGGCTGAGCGAGTGCAACCAGGCCGATCTCGCCAGCGACTGGGTCGGCCGACCGCACTGATCGGCTACACACCTCAGGGCTGCGAGTGTGCGCCCCCTTTCCCAAAGGGCTGAGGCTTTCGCCGGCGAAAGCCTCAGCGCCGCAGGCGCGGGGGATTGCGGCTCCTGCCGTGGTGGACAAGCCCGACGGCAGCGACGCGCGGACGCCGGTGGGCGGGCTCGGAGAGCGCGCGCTACAGCTTGAGGGCTGGGCCGACTTGGTCGGCGGTGAAGCGGATGCCGATGTAGAAGGATCCGAACAGACCGTAGATCGCGCTGGCCTCGTCGTAGCGGAGCTCGTAGACGATGTCGCGAAAGGCGCGCAGGTCGCGCGAGAACAGGGTCACGCCCCACTCCCAGTCGTCGATGCCGGTCGAGGTGGTGATCAGCTGGGTGACCCGGTTGGCGTAGCGCCGTCCGGCGTTGCCGTGGGCCAGCATCAGCTTCTTGCGCTGGTCGAAGCTCAGGCGGTACCAGTTGTCCTGATCGCGGCGAGCTTTCGCCATCGGGTAGAAGCACAGCAGCGGATAGTTGTCGGGCAGCTGCGGGTGGATGCGCGACTCGGCATACATCGCCGTGCGCCGCCGCAGCGCGGCGATGCGCTCGCCAAAGGCGGCATCGGCGGGATCGAGCTTTTCGTCCTCGATCAGCATTCTCGCCCAGTCGAGCTCGTTGGTGATGTATTCGCTCGACTCGGTCAGCGACAGGAACGAGTAGACCGGCGTCAGGCAGGCGCCGAGCGCCGTCGCGCTCACCTCTTGGGTCAGCTGTTGGATCCGCCAGATGTCGCGGTGGATCGCCAGGATGCCGAAGTCGGCCTTGGTGATGCCCGCGAAGGGCACCAGCTGAAGCCCTTCCTCGGCGGCGCAGGCACTCAGCCAGCCGCTGATCTCGGCGATTGCCCTACTGCGGGCATCGACCGACAGCGCCTGCCAGCGGGCTCGGTCGATGCGATAGAAGAGATGGACTACCGCCCAACCTTGCGAGGGCTCGAGACCTTCCAGCGGCTCGCTCATGGCAGGCGCTATGACACATCGGGGGAGGGGGGCCAAGAGTGGGCTGGCAGTGGAGCAGTGAAGCGGTGAAGCAGTAAAGCAGTGGAGCGCTCCATTGCTGCACTGCTCCACTGCCAGACAAACTGGTACAACCCCCCGATGCGGCTGCGCGTCACCAGCATGACCTACGGACCTCACGGCATCGGCCGCCATGGCGGCAAGGCCGTTTTCGTCCGCGGGGTCGCTCCCGGCGAAGACGTCGAGGTCGATGTCCGCGAGCCGCATGCCTCGTTCGACTACGCCGAGCTGCGCGAGATCGTGCGGCCTTCGCCGAGCCGGCGCCAGCCGCCGTGCCGCTATCTGCCGCGCTGCGGCGGCTGTCCGTGGCAGCATCTCGACTATTCGCTCCAGCTCGAAGCGAAGAGCGCCAATCTCCACGAGTCGCTGCGGCGTATCGCCGGCATGCCGGAGCTGACACCGCGCCCGATCTTGACCGCGGGCGAAGAGCTTGGCTACCGCAGCCGGCTGACCCTGCGCGTCGAAGCCGGGGAGGTCGGCTTCTATGCTGCTGCCAGCCACGATCTGGTAACGATCGACGCCTGTTTGCTCGCCTCGCCCACCGTTGCCGCTGCCTTACCTGCGGCGGCGACCTTGGCGGCGCAACTATCGAGTCGGCTGCGCCGTCTCGAGATCGCCGAACGTGGCTTCGCCGCGGGCGTCGTCTTCCACGGCGAGGTCGAGGGCAAGCTCGCCGCAAGCGACAGCGCGCGGCTCGACACCTGGCTGCAGCAGCAACCGGTCGCTGGGGTAACCCTCGCCGGCAAAGGCTGGCGGCGGGTCTGGGGCGACGATCGCATTGCCATCCGGCCCGAGCCGGACCTCGAGTTGATTACCCGCGCCGGCACCTTCACCCAGGTCAATCCGGCGGCCAACCAGCGGTTGGTCGCCGAGGTGATCGCGCTCGCCGAAATCAATGCCGACGAAGCGATACTCGACGTCTATGCCGGGGCCGGCAACCTGAGCTTGCCCTTGGCGCGGCGAGCTCGGCGGGTGGTTGCCATCGAGCAGGACCTTCACGCCGCCGCCGACGCGCGCGCGGCAGCGGCGGCCGCCGGATTGACCGGGTTCGAAGTCGTGCGCGGCATTGCCCGCCGCGCCCTGCAGGCGCAGATCCAGGCGTCGGCCTATTATGACACCATCGTTCTCGATCCGCCCCGCAGCGGTGCCGCCGAGGTGATCGACAGCGTCTTGCGCTTGTCGCCGCGCAAGCTGGTCTACGTCTCCTGCAATCCGACGACACTGGCGCGCGATCTCAAAGAGCTGGCGCGCAAATTCCGCATCGATGTGGTGCAGCCGATCGATCTCTTTCCGCAGACCTATCATCTCGAGACGGTGGTGCGAGCGACGCGACGCTGAGGCACGCCGGAGGTGCCTGCCAGCGGCCGAAACCGCCTTGCGAGGGGGGCAGGGGTGTGGCATTCAGAGCGCCAACCACCGTAGGACAGCACAATGTCCGTGACGAAACCCAAGTCGCGCAAGCCGAAGATCACGATCATCCCCGGAAAGGGCGTTTCCCAGACGATCAACTACCTGATCGAGGATCGCGATCAGCTCGATTGGCTGGTCGCTGTCGGCCGCAACAAAAACGGTGAGATTTTCTTTTACGATACGGGCGGGGACATCATCGAGGACTTGGGTACGCTCGAGTATTTGAAAGAGCGCATCGTGCGGGCTCACTTCGGCGAAGAGCCGGAGTGAACGCCTCCGCCGCGCTCTCCTCCCTCCGCCGCTTCTCCATGAGAAGAGCTGTCCCGACGCTCACTGCCGCATTGTGCCTGCTCGCCGCCGGCTGTCCCAACAGCTTGGCGCGTCTGGCCTATGACGAGCTGCGCCGGCCGCGGGCGACACTCGACGAGCTCTCGGCGGAGCCGGCTGCGGCGTCCGCACCGTCCGCCGCGAGCGAAGAGCCCGACGCCGCTGCGGCGCAGCTGGTCACCGGCGAGCGCATCGTCGTCGCTGCCGAGCACCGTGATGCCTCGCGCGCCGGAATCGAAGTCGCCAAGGGCGGCGGCAATGTCGTCGACGTCGCGGTCGCCACCGCCTTCGCCGTTTGCGTCGCCAACCCTTCCTCGTGCGGCATCGGCGGCGGCGGCTTTCTGGTGCTGTACCTCGCTCGCGAGCGCCGGGCAGTAGCTTTGGATTATCGTGAGGTCGCGCCGCAGGCGGCGCACCGCGACATGTTCGTGCGGGGCGGCAAGGTCGACCCGAATCTCAGCCGCCGCGGCGGCTTGGCGGTCGGCGTACCGGGCGAGGTCGCCGGTCTACTCGCGGCGCATCGGGCGTATGGCAAGCTTCCGCTCGCCAAAGTGATGGCGCCGGCGATTCGCTTCGCCCGCGACGGTGTCGCCATCGGAGCGCACCTCGCCGAAACCATCGCCGCCAACGTTGCCGCCATCCGCAAGTCGCCGCCGATGGCGACCATCCTGTTGCATGCGGACGGCAGGCCACGCGCCGCCGGCGAGCGATTGCAGCAGCCGCAGCTGGCGGCGACTTTGAGCCGCATCGCCCGCGACAGAGA